>DASSLH010000060.1:0-3739 GCA_035689625.1 Candidatus Methylomirabilota bacterium
GCACGGCCGGGCCAGGATCACCTACGAGCACCCCGCCATGGAGACGTTCACGCGGGAGACGTACGGGATCATGGTCTACCAGGAGCAGATCATGCAGATCGCCTCCGAGATGGCGGGCTTCACCATGGGCGAGGCGGACACCCTCCGCCGCGCCATGGGCAAGAAGGACCGCGATCTCATGGCCAGGCAGCGCGAGAAGTTCCTGGCCGGCTGCAAGGAGCGCGGCACCACCGCCGCCAAGGCCGAGCACGTCTGGGAGCTGATGGAGAAGTTCGCGGGGTACGGCTTCAACAAATGCCTCGGCGCGGACTCCATGATCGAGATGGCCGACGGCACCCGCAAGCCGATCACCGCCATTCGTGATGGCGACGTGGTCGTCACCAAGGACGGTCCGTTCCCGGCGCGCCGGGTACGGCCGAGTGGCATGCGCGTGGTTGGGCGGCTCGCGCTGGCCAACGGCATGGCGGTGCGCTGTACGCCGGACCATCCGATCTTCACCCAGCGCGGATGGGTCAACGCGGAGGAGCTCGTCGAGACGGACGCGGTGGCCGTGCTCGACGTCGTCGCCGCCGCGGATCTGCGCGTGGCGGCGCGGCAGCGCACGGCCGCGGGGTTGCAGGCCACCAGCGTGAGCGACGTGCCGATCGACTGGACGTTCCGGCTCGCCTTCACGCCGGAGACCGCCGAGCCCACCTACGATTTCGAGGTGCCGGGCGCCCACAGCTTCATCGCCAACGGCGTGGTCGTTCACAACTCGCACGCGGCGGCGTACGCGCTGGTCGCCTACCAGACGGCGTACTTCAAGGCGAACTATCCGGTCGAGTTCATGGCGGCCCTGCTCACCTCGGAAATGGGCGACACTGACAAGATCGTCAAGTACATCGACGAGTGCCGGGCGATGGGCATCCGCGTGCAGCCGCCCGACGTCGACGTCTCGCAGGTCCGCTTCAGCGTGGCCGGTGACACCGTGCGCTTCGGGCTGGCGGCGATCAAGAACGTCGGCGAGGCGGCGATGGAGTCCATCCTCAAGACGCGCGCCGCCGACGGCGCCTTCAGGACGCTGGAGGACTTCTGTGCGCGCGTGGACCTGCGGCTGGTCAACCGGCGCGTCATCGAGTCGCTCATCAAGGCGGGCGCCTTCGACTCGCTCGGCCTGCCGCGCGCGCACCTGCTGACCCAGTGCGACGTGGCGCTCGAGTCCGGCCAGCGCCAGCAGCGCGAGAAGGCCGAGGGGCAGGGCTCGTTCTTCGACCTGCTGCCGTCCCCGGCACCCGCCCCGCGCCCGAGCGAGGCGACCGCCACCGCCGTCGTGCCCGAGTGGGACGACGACCAGCGCCTGGCCTACGAGAAGGAGGTGCTGGGCTTCTACGTCTCCGGGCACCCGCTCGCGCGCTTCGAGGGCGTGGCCGAGTCGCTCGGTGTGACGACGTCGTCCGAGCTGGCCGGCCGCAGCCACGGCGCCCGCGTGACGCTGTTCGGCCACGTGGCGGCGCTCAAGGAGACGGCCACCAAGAGCGGCAATCGCATGGCATTCTTCACGCTGGAAGACATGGCGGGAACGGTCGAGGTGACGGTGTTCCCGGAGCCCTACAAGGCGGCCGGGCCGCTGCTGCGCGGGCGCGAGCCTGTCGTCGTGCGCGGTCGCGTGGACGACAGCGACAAGGGCCGCGTCGTCCTGGCCGAGGACGTGCGGCCGCTGGACCAGTCGCTGGCCACCGGCGGCCGGCCGCGCAACGGCGGCGAGCCGACCGCGTGCCGCGTGCGCGTGCGCGGCCACGGCGACGTCGGCGCGACCCTGGCCGCGCTGCACCGGCTCTGCGAGGCGCACGCGGGCACCGTGCCGGTGTTCCTCCACCTGCTCCTGCCCGGCCACGAGGTCGTCGTGCGCGCGCGCGCCGTCGCCGTCGACGCCTCCGCGGGGCTGCTGGCCGGCCTGGAGGACCTGTTGGGCACGGGCAGCGCGGTGATCGAGCATGCCGGACGCGCTTGACTTCGAGCAGCCCTTGCTCGAGCTGGAGACGCGCATCGCGGCGCTCCAGGCCGTGGACGATCCGCGCCGCACGCGCGAGGACATCGCCCGGCTCGAGGAGCGGCTGACCCGGCTGCGGCAGCGCACGTACGCCGGCCTCACCGCCTGGCAGCGCACCCAGCTGGCCCGCCATCCCAGGCGGCCGTACACACGCGACTGGTGCAAGCTGCTCTTCGACGATTTCGTGGAGCTGCACGGCGACCGCGTCTACGGCGACGACGCGGCCATCGTGAGCGGGCTGGCCCGCTTCGAGAACCGCTCGGTCGTCGTGATCGGCCACCAGAAGGGGCGCGACACGCGCGAGAAGATCGCGCGCAACTTCGGCATGCCGCACCCCGAGGGCTATCGCAAGGCCCTGCGCATGCTCGAGCTGGCCGCCAAGTTCGGCAAGGCCGTGGTGACGTTCATCGACACGCCCGGCGCCTATCCCGGCGTGGGCGCCGAGGAGCGCGGCCAGGCCGAGGCGATCGCGCGCAATCTCAGGACGATGGCCGGACTGCCCGTCCCGATCGTCGCGGTCATCACGGGGGAGGGCGGCAGCGGCGGCGCGCTGGCGATCGGCATGGGCAACCGCGTGCTGATGCTCGAGTACGCCGTTTACTCGGTGATCTCGCCCGAGGGCTGCGCGGCGATCCTCTGGGGGGACGCCGCCAAGGCACCCGAGGCGGCCGAGGTGATGAAGACGACGGCGCCCGACCTGCTGCGGCTGGGCGTCGTCGACGCCGTGGTGCCGGAGCCGGTCGGCGGCGCCCACCGCGACTGGGACGGCGCCGGGGCCGCGCTGCGGGCGGCGCTGCGCGAGCAACTGGCGGCGCTCGCCTCGCTGGACCCCGACGAGCTGGTGGCCGAGCGTTACGAGAAGTTCCGCCGCATCGGCGCCTTCGAGGAGTCCGCGGCCCCCGTTCGCTAGCCCGCGTCGCCGGGCCGGCCACCGAGCGCCCGGCGCAGCGCCGCCGGCGCTGCCAGCGTCGTCACCACCACCATCAGCACGATCGCCGCGTAGAGCCCTGGCGACAGCAGCGGAGCGCCGCTGCGCGTCAGCGTCGTCCCGATGCCGGCGAAGATCAGGCCGACCTCGCCGCGCGGCACCATGGCGATGCCGACGGCCAGACGGCTGACGCCGCGGGTGACGACGCCGAGGCCGGCGGCCAGCTTGCCGGCGATCGCGCAGACGATCAGCACCGCCGCGAACGCCAGCGCGTCGCGCCGGGCCAGCGCGCGGACGTCCACCTGCAGCCCCATCAGCACGAAGAACATCGGCACGAAGAGACTCGTCAACGGGCGCAGCAGCTCCTGCAGGGTGGCCGCCTCGGCGTGCGGCCGCACGTCGCGGCCGTACGGATCGAGCAGCAGCCCGGCGGCGAACGCGCCGATGATGCCGGCCAGGCCGAGGCGCTCGGCGGCGACGGCGAGCGCGAAGCACAGCGCCAGTCCAACGACGAGCAGGGTGTCGGCGTGACCGGTCGCCGCCGCCAGGCGGATGATACGGCCGGCCAGGAAGTGGCCGGCGGCGACGGCGGCGGCCAGCAGCAGCGCGGCGCGCAGCAGGATGCCGCCCGCCGCCGCGGCCAGCGCGCCGTCGCCGGCCACCGCGCCGGTGACGACGCCGAGCAGCACGAGGCCGAGCACGTCGTCGAGCAGCGCGGCGCCGATGACGATGCGCCCCTCCGGGCGCTGGGTGGCGCCCAGGTCGCTCAGCACGCGCGCGGT
>DASSLH010000061.1:0-2089 GCA_035689625.1 Candidatus Methylomirabilota bacterium
AGCGTCTCGGCGTGGGCGTCGCGACAGTGCACGAGCGCGGGCTTGCCGGCGCGACGGGCGAGCTGCAGCAGCCGGCGGAACGTGCGCTCCTGCGCCTCGCGCGGCGACAGGTTGCGAAAGAAGTCCAGGCCGATCTCGCCGACGGCGACCACGCCGGGCGCGCCGGCCAGCCGCTCGATCTCGGCCAGCGCCGCCTCGTCCGCCTCGCCGGCGTCGTGCGGATGCACGCCGACGGCCGCCCACACGCCGGGCTCGCGCGCCGCCAGCGCGATCGCCGCCTGCGACGTCGCCACGTCGGTGCCGATCGTCATCACGCGGCTCACGCCGGCGGCCCGCGCGCGCGCCAGCACGGCCGGCAGGTCCTCGGCGAACTCCGGAAAGTGCAGGTGCGCGTGGGTGTCGAACAGCTCGGGCGGATTCACGGCAGGACCCGGAAGCGCAGGCGGCCGATGAGCTGGCCGTAGCCGGTCACCACGTCCACCGTCCAGCGGCCGACCGGATCGGCGGGAAACGCCGTCTTGCGCGAGTAGGTCCGGAAGCCCTCGCGCCGGCCGCCGTGCACCGGCGTGAGCCGCACGACGTTGACCACGCGCCCCTCGCGGCGCCAGACGTGCTCGACCGCCTGGCGCAGCCCCGCCGGCGCGTAGATGGCGGTGTAGGCGACCAGGCCGCGCTCGCGCAGGTCGGCGGCGTGAATGGCGCCGGCGATCGGCTCCAGCGAGTCGAGCGTGCCGAGCGTCCAGCCAAGCTCCGCGCGGGCCAGGAACAGCGGTGCCGGCGGCACGACGATCGGCCGCAGTCCCGCCAGTCCGGCGGCCAGCAGGCCGGCCAGCGTGGTGACGAGCAGCCCGGTGATCCAGCGCCAGCGCCGGGCGCGGCACACCGCCGGCGTCAGCGCGATGACGGACAGCCAGGCGGCGATGAGCAGCGCGGCGAACGGCGGCAGGCCGACCAGCGGCAGCGCCAGGTTCAGCGCGCCGAACATGGAGACCAGGAAGAAGATGTAGCCGGCCCAGGGCCGCGGGTGCACGACCGCACGGTAGCAGGGATCGAACGTCGCCAGCAGCGCCAGGACCACGAGCAGGACGAAGAACACGGCGTTCGGCGACGTCAGCGTCGTCGCCGCCCAGTACGCCGGCAGCAGGAACAGCAGCACGCCGTGGTAGAGCGTCTGGATCGTGTACTCCGTCGCGGTGAGCACGAGCCGGTGGGCGCGCTTGTCGGAGGCGGCCAGCGTCTCCCGCACCTGCACCAGAGTGGCGACGAGCAGCCAGAGCAGCAGCAGGTAGCCGACGATCCACGACACCCGTGGCAGGCCGCGACGGAAGACGAAGAGCGTGAACAGGCCGCCGACCAGCGAGGCGAACGACACGCCCCACCGCCGCAGCCAGGCGAGCAGCGGACTCACCCCGCCGGCGGGCCGAGGCGCTCGGCGATGCGGCGGGCGACGGCGTCCTCGCGCAGCGCCTGCACGCAGCGCAGGACGTCGGCGGCGGCCGCCTGCGTGCGCAGGTGGGCGCCGACCAGGTCGAGCGCGCCGCCGCGCACGTCGCCGGCGAGCGCGCAGATCTCGCGGAGCACGCGCGCGATGGAGGCGTCGCGCTCGGCGGCGGCGATGATCGTCTCGACGTAGGCGTCGTCGGTCATCGCACGCGGGCGCCGGGCGGCAGGTCGCGGTCGGGCGTCAGCACGGCCAGGCTGCCGTCGTCCTCGGTGGAGCCGGCCAGCACCATGCCCTGGGACTGGATGCCCATGAGCTTGGCCGGCTCGAGGTTGGCGACGACGACGACCTTCTTGCCGACGAGGTCGGCGGGGGCGTAGTGCTGGGCGATGCCGGCCACGATCGTGCGCTGCTCGTCGCCGAGCGAGACGGTCAGCTTGAGCAGTTTCCTGGACTTCGGCACCGCCTCGGCCGCCAGCACCTCGGCCACGCGCAGCTCGACCCGGCCGAAGTCGGTGATGGTGAGCGGCGGCGTCGCGCCTGCGCCAGCACTCGTCGCCGACGCGGGGGCGCCGGCCTGGCCCTTCGTCCTGTCTTCGATCCTCGGGAACAGCCCCGACAGGCGCTGCACGCGCGGCAGGTCGTTCA
>DASSLH010000062.1:0-10961 GCA_035689625.1 Candidatus Methylomirabilota bacterium
CGGCAACCTGGGCGAGTCGCTGTGGACACGCAAGCCGGTGATCAGCGAGCTGGCCCAGCGGCTGCCGGTGACGGCGGCGCTGGGCTTCTTCGCGCTGGCCGTCGCCGTCGCCATCGGCATCCCGGTCGGCGTCCTCGCCGCCGTGCGCCAGGACGGCGTGCTCGACTTCTTCGCGCGCAGCGCGGCGGTGTTCGGGCTCTCGGTGCCGTCGTTCGTCGTCGCGTTGCTCGTCACGCTGCTGCCGGCCATCTGGTGGGGCTGGACGCCGCGCGTGCAGTTCGTGCCGTTCTCCGTGAACCCGCTCGCCTTCGTCGCCCAGCTGCTGCTGCCCGCGGTCATCCTCGGCGTGGCCTCGGCGGCGGCGATCATGCGGCTCACGCGCGGGATGCTGCTGGAGGTGCTGCGCCACGACTACGTGCGCACGGCCTGGGCCAAGGGGCTGCGCGAGCGCGCCGTCGTGCTCAAGCACGCGCTGAAGAACGCGGTCATCCCGGTCGTCACCGTGCTCGGCCTGCAGGTGGCCGCCATCGCCGGCGGCTCCGTCGTGATCGAGTGGATCTTCGGCATCCCGGGCATGGGCCAGTTCCTGGTGGACGCGATCGTGCAGCGCGATTACCCGGTGATCCAGGGCATCAACCTGCTGATCGTCGTCATCATCGTGCTGACCAACCTCGCCGTCGACCTTGCCTACGCGGTGATCGACCCGCGGATACGGTACTGAACATAGGGGGGAGCGCCGCCGCTCCCCCCCAAGACCCCCCAGCGTGATTACGCGAGCCGAGACCAAGGATTCGATGGCGCGGGCAAAGCGCGCGCTCGAACCCCGGCCGACGACGGTGGCCGTTCGATACGCCGTGGGGCTGGCGCGCTTTGCCCGCCGCAAGCCGCTGGGGGCGCTCGGCGCGGTCATCGTGCTGGCGCTGCTGGTGATGGCGGTGTTCGCCGATCGCATCGCGCCGTACCCGTACGCCGACTCGGTGGCCGGCGCGCGGATGAAGCCGCCCGGCGCGCAGTTCTGGATGGGGACCGACAACCTCTCGCGCGACATCTGGAGCCGCGTCGTCTACGGCGCGCGCATCTCGGTCACGGTCGGCTTCGCGACGGTGGCGCTGGCCACGCTCATCGCTGGCGCCATCGGCGTCTCCAGCGCCTACGTGCGCGGCACCTACGACATCGTCGTGCAGCGCGTGGTGGACGCCTGGATCTCGTTCCCCGCCCTCGTGCTCATCCTCTCGCTGATCGCCGCGCTCGGCCCCGGGCTGTTCAACCTCATCCTGGCGCTGTCGATCCTGGGCGCGGCCGGCGCCTCGCGCGTGATCCGCGGCGCCACGCTGTCGGTGATGACGCAGGCCTACGTCGAGTCGGCGCGGGCGCTCGGCGCCGGCCACGCGCGCATCGTGCTCTACTACGTGCTTCCCAACGTGCTGGCGACGATCCTGATCCTGGCCACGATCGGGCTGGGGCAGGTGATCCTGGCCGAGGCGGCGCTGTCGTTCCTCGGCTTCGGCATCCCGCCGCCGTACCCGTCGTGGGGCGGGATGCTCTCGGGCTCGGGGCGCTCGTTCATGTACTACGCGCCGTGGATGGCGCTGTTCCCGGCCGCCGCGATCTCGCTGGCGGTGTTCGGCTTCAACATGCTGGGCGACGCGCTGCGCGACGTGCTCGATCCGCGCCTGCGCGGCACCGGCGCCGCCGGCCGATGAGCGCGGGGTTGACGCCGCCGCCGGCGGGAGTACGCTTCGGGGAGCGATGACGCTGCTCCGGCTCCTCGCCTGTCTCCTGCTCGTCGCGGTCGTGGCCGGCCCCGTGCTCGGATTCGTCGACGGCGATCGCGCGCTGCAGATCTGGTATCAGCATCCGCGACATGCCGCCGGCCACGCCGGCGCGCCGCACGGCGTCTGGAAGACGGCGCCGGCCGCGACGCCGACGCCGCGGCCGCGGCCGTTCATCGCGCCCGTGGCGCTGCGCGTCGCCGACCCTCCCGCCGTCGTTCCGTCCGTCAGCCTCCGCCCGCCGTTCGTCCCGCCGCGCGGCTAGCGCTCCGCCGCGCGTCGTTCGTTCGATCACTCATACCGGAGGACGATCATGCTTGGATTCGGCAAGGTCACGTGCCTGGTCTGCGGAGCGCGCGTGCGCCGCCGGGACGCCCGGCGGGGCCAGGATGCCGTCGGCGCCTGCGTGTGCGGCGCCTGCTGGGCGAAGTGGGACCGCTCGGGCCGCCCGTGCTCGGCCTGCGCGACCCCGGTCCGCGGCATGCAGGACATCGGCCTGTTCAACGATCGCAAGGGGCTCGGCCATGTCGACTGCGGGGGCGCCCGCGTCCTGCGTGCGTGAGTCGTCGCGCCCGGCGCCGGCGATCCGTTACGGGATCGCCGGTGTCGCCGTGCTCTCCGCCGCGCTGCTGAACCAGGCGGTGCGGCCGCTGACGCACGCCCCGGAGTCGGCGCTGTTCGTCGCTGCCGTGCTGGTCGCCTCCTGGCTCGGCGGCCTCGGCCCCGGTCTGCTGGCGACCGCGCTGTCCGTGCTCACGCTCGACGTCGTCATGTCGCCGACCCCGCACTCGCTGGCGCTCGCCGAGCCGGTGCTGGCGCGGCTGGGCGTGTTCCTCGTGGTGGCGGTCTTCAGCAGCGCGCTCGACGCCGCCCGCCGGCGCGCGGCGGCCGAAGGCCGGCGCGCCTTCGAGGCCGAGCGCGCGGCCCGCGCCGAGGCCGAGGAGGCCAACCGCACGAAGGACGAGTTCGTCGCGATGGTGGCGCACGAGCTGCGCACGCCGCTGACCGCCGTCGCCGGCTGGGCGGCCGCGCTGCGCGGCGGCGCGCTCGACGCCGCCGATCGCGCCCACGCGCTGGAGGCGATCCGCCGCAACATCGCCCTGCAGGCGCGGATCATCGAGGACATCGTGGACCTCACGCGCATCGCGCGCGGGGCGCTGTCGCTGCAGCCGGAGCCGGTCGTCGTGCGCGACGTCGTGGCCGCCGCCATCGACGCCACGCTGCCGGCCGCCGACGCCCGCGACATCCGCCTGGCCTTCGACGTCCGCGGCGACTGCCCGCCGCTCTGGGCCGACGCGGCCCGGCTGCAGCAGGCCGTCGCCAACCTGCTCGTGAACGCGATCAACCACAGCCCGAGCGGTTGTCTGGTGCGCGTGCGCGTCCAGGCGGACGGCACCGCCGCCCGCATCGAGGTCATCGACGAGGGGGAGGGGATCGCGCCGGAGCTGCTGCCGCACGTGTTCGAGCGCTTTCGCCGCGGCGAGGCCGAGGGCGTGCGCTCGGGGCTCGGCCTCGGGCTGGCGATCGTGCGGGAGATCGTCGAGCTGCACCACGGCCGCGTGCACGCCGCCAGCGAGGGCCCCGGCAAGGGCGCCCGCTTCACCTTGATCTTGCCTGGGGGCTCCGACATGGCCCCCCGACCCCCCAATGCTCGGGCCGCCCCGGCGGGGCCGTGACACCCCTCGTAATCAGGCGAGGTCGAGCGTCGTGACGCGGCGGAGCTCGCGGCGGTACCGGGTGTCCTCGAAGGGGCGAGCGCGATGCATGGTGCAACGGTTGTCCCAGATCACGAGGTCGCCGACCTGCCAGGCGTGGCGGTACACGAACTGCGGCTGGGTGGCGTGCTCGATGAGATCGCGCAGCAGCAGGCGCCCCTCCGGCACCGGCCACTCCATGATCCGCGAGGCGTGCGAGGCCACGTAGAGCGCGCGCCGGCCCGAGCGCGGGAGCGTCCGCACCAGCGGATGGATCGCGCCCTTGAGCGCATCCTCCTCGCTCGGCGAGAACTCGAAGCCCAGCGTCTGGCGCGAATGGGCGATCGAGTGATGGACGGTCAGCCCCTCGAGCTGCCGCTTCGTCGCGTCCGGCAGCGCGTCGTAGGCCGCGCGCATGTCGGCGAACTCGGTGTCGGCGCCCTGGGGCGGCACGACCTTCGCCGACAGCATCGAGTAGCGCCCGGGCGGATCCTGGAACGAGGCGTCCGTGTGCCAGAGCCGGTTGCCGAGCGAGTAGGCGCGCCGCCGATCGCCGGCCGGGAGGATCTCGCCGTCGGGCCCGACGTTGGAGATGTCGCCGAGCGCCTCGTTGCCGAAGCGGTTCTTCGTGATCGCGGCGGAGCCGAGCTTGGTGTGCAGCGCGCCGTCCAGGCGCTGGGCGAACGCCAGGTGTTCCTCGTCGGTGAGCGGCTGGTCGTGGAAGACGAGCACGGCGTACCGGTCCATGCCGGCCCGGATCTGCGCCAGCGTCGCCTCGTCGGCCTTGCGGAGGTCGACCGGGCCGGCCTCGCCCACGAACAGCGGATGCAGCTGACGGAACGTCGGGCCCATGGGCTTAGCCTCCTCAGTACACGATCACGCTGCGCTTGACCTCGCCCTGCTGCAGGAGGTCGAACGCGTGGTTCAGCTCGCCCAGCGGCAGGCGGCGCGTGATCAGCTCGTCGAGCTTGTAGCGGCCGTCCATGTAGAGGTCGATGAGCATCGGCACGTCGGTGCGCTGGTGGCCGCCGCCGAACGACGTGCCGGTCAGCGTCCGCTGCTGCAGGAACAGGCCCGGGTCGAGGCTCAGCCGCGTGCCGGCCGGCGACACGCCGACGACCACCGCCATGCCGCCGCGATGCGTGGACAGCACGGCCTGCTCGATCGTGCGCTGGGTGCCGACGACCTCGAACGCGAAGTCCACGCCGCCGCCGCCGGCGATCGCCTGCACCCGCGCGACCGGGTCCTCGCGCGAGGCGTCCACCACGTGGGTGGCGCCGAACTCGCGCGCCCATTCGAGCTTGCGCGGCAGCACGTCAACCGCGACGATCTTGCCGGCGCCGACCAGGCGCGCGGCCTGGATCGTGTTGAGCCCCACGCCGCCGCAGCCGAACACGGCCACGCTGGCGCCCGGCGGCACCCTGGCCCGGTTGATGACGGGCCCGGCGCCGGCCAGCACGCCGCAGCTGACGAGGCAGACGACGTCCAGCGGCGCGTCCTTGCGGACCGGGATCACGCTTTGCTCGGGCAGCACCGAGCGGGTGGCGTAGCCGGACACCTGCAGGAAGTGGTGCAGCCCCTGGCCGTTCTTCCGAAAGCGCGGCGTGCCGTCCAGCATGAACCAGCGCGGCTTGTCGCGCAGGGCGCACAGCGTGGGCTGGCCGTTGATGCAGTAGCCGCACTTGCCGCAGGACGGGATGTAGCTCGAGCAGACGTGATCGCCGGGCGCCACCGAGGTGACGCCGGCGCCGACCTTGTCGACGACCCCGGCCGCCTCGTGGCCGAGCACGACCGGCAGCGGGTGCGGATAGTCGCCGGTGATGACGTGCAGGTCGCTGTGGCAGACGCCGTTGGCGACCCAGCGCACGAGCACCTCGCCCGCGGCCGGCTCCAGGACCTCGACGTCCTCGATCACCAGCGGCTGCTTGACCTGGTACAGGACCGCGGCCGTCGCCGTCGTCATGGCGTGCCTCCCTCGCCAGCGCAGGATACTACGGGCGCCCGCTCAGCTCCCGGCGGACGATCTCGGCACCGCGCACGAGCGCGGCCAGCTTGTGCTTCACGACCCAGCGCGGCGTCTCCCAGAAGCCGCAGTCGGGATTCACCCACAGCTTGTCGGGCGCGATGCCGCACGCCAGCACCGCGCGGATGCGCGCGGCCACGTCCTCGGCCGTCTCGGCCTTGAACGCCTTGACGTCGATGACGCCGGCGCCGAGCTCGAGCCGGCGCGGCCAATCCTTGAAGCGCGCGGCGTCGTCGAGGCCGCGGTTGGCGAACTCGAGCACGACCTGCGAGGCATGCAGGTCGCCCAGCACCGGGAAGAGGTTGCGGTAGTCGCGGACGGCGCTGAACGGGCGGCCGTAGAGGTTGCCGAAGCAGACGTGCACGGCGATCCTGGCGCGCACGCCGGCCACCGCCGCGTTGATGCCCCGGCTGACGTCGTGCACGCTGCCGGCGTACATGCCGTGGTGCGGCTCGTCGATCTGGATGAAGTCGGCGCCGGCCTCGACCAGCGCCTTGCACTCCGCGTTGACGACCGCCACCAGGTCTGCGAGCAGCGTGTCGCGGTCCGCGTAGGCGCCGCCCAGCTTGAGCGGGACCATCAGCGTGTACGGCCCCGGCACGGTCGCCTTCAGCGGCCGGGTGGTCAGCGTGCGCGCCAGCCGGAACTCCTCGACGATGCCGAGGCCCTCGGGGGCGGCCAGCCGGTCCACGATCTCGAACGGGGTGTTGGTGTCCCACAGCGGCTGGCCCAGCTTGCGAGGCGCCGGCAGCGTGCGGATGCCGGTGAAGCGATCGTAGAAGCCGATGATGAACCGCACCCGCGTCATCTCGCCGGTGGTCAGCACGTCCACGCCGGCGCGCTCCTGGTCGAGCAGCGCGATCTGCGTGGCGTCCTCGGTCAGCTCGCGCACGTCGAGCGCGCCGAGCCGTCCGGCCTCCATCGCCTCGCGGGCGAGCCAGACCCAGCCCGGCAGCCCGTGGCTGCCGACGACCGAGGTGGGAAGCAGCGGCGGCGCGGTTGCCATGGAGCCGTATGGTACCCGGCGTCGGGCCCTGGTGTCCCGCGTGTCGGCGGCTCGGCGCTTGCAGCGATGTGCGCCCTCGGGGAAGGACCGAGATGAAAGCGAGAATCGACTATCCAAGAGCCGCCCCGGGGATCTTCCAGGCGATGCGCGGCCTGTCGAGCTACCTGGAGACGACGGGCCTCGGCGAATCGCTGGCGAATCTCGTGTGCGCAACGCGCGCCGCGCGGGCTCGAGGCGCGCACGCTGCGCTGGAGCAGCTACTTCGGCGTGCATCACCGGCACGTCGCGGGCCTGCGCAAGGGACGCATCTTCATCGCGGGCGACGCCGCGCACATCCACAGCCCGTTCGGCGGGCAGGGCATGAACACCGGCCTGCAGGACGCGTGGAACCTGGCCTGGAAGCTCGACCTCGTGCTGCGCGGTCACGGTAACGACCGGCTGCTCGACAGCTACGGCGTCGAGCGGCTTCCCGCCATCCGGGCATCGCCTACCGGGGAAGCCCGATCGTGGAGGGACCGGGCGAGCGCTATTTCGACGTGTCGGTGCGCGGCGGCCGCGGCATCGCGAGCCGCTTCCTTCTCGCGCTGGGGCGACGACGCGGACGCGTCGACCCTCGAGGCGGCCAGGCAGCTAGCCCACGCGCGGGCGAACGTCCTCGAGCTGCGCGCGGTGCCGGGCCCGGGCATCACGCTGGTCCGCCCCGACGGCTACGTCGCCTGCGCGGCCCACCCGCGCGACGGCCGCGCCGCGCTGGCGTCGCTGCGGGAGGTGCTCGACCGCCAGACCCAGCCGGCGCCCGCGTCGGCGGCCGCCTGAGCCATCCCGCTACGCCATGCGCTGCAGGCGGCGGAAGATCCCGAGCCCGACGACGGTGGCCGCCATCACGAGCGCGGCGAACACGATTGGCGCCGCCGGATCGCCGGCCACGTCGCGCACGAGGCCGGCGGCCGGCTGGGTCAGCGCCATCATCGCGTAGAACACCGTGTAGTAGACGCCGAACGCCGCCGTCACGTGCTCGGGCGGCAGGGCGCGCGGCAGCAGTGCCATGATCGGTCCCGGCGGCAGCCCGATCGTGAGACCGACCAGGCAGAAGCCGATCGCGTCGTGCGGCATCACCGGCAGCAGCGCGATGACGACGGCGGCGACCAGGCTGCCGCCGACGATGATCGTGTTCGGCCGGCCGAGCCGATCGCTCACGAGACCGCCGATCGGCACCGACAGCATCGTGATCCACACCGCGAGGCTCACCACGAACCCGGCGTCGCCGATCGCGACGCCGCGCGCGATCAGCAGGCCGGGGCCGAAGGCGATGATCGCCACCAGGCTGGCGTTGAAGCAGCCCCACGCGAAGCCCGCGCTGGCGCCGGCGCGCACGTCGGACGCCGTCAGCGGCACGCGCGCCGCCGCCGGCGTGCTCGGAGCCTCGCGGAAGAGGAGCATGAGCACGAGGCCGAGGCCGGCCAGCGCGGCCGTGGCCAGCATCGCCGTGCGCCACGACGTCGCCGCCGCCAGCCCGCCCATCGTCGCCGTCGCCAGGCCGAGGCCGACCGGCCACGCGGTGAGCATGACCGCCATCGCGGTCGAGACCTCCTTGCCCACGAACCAGTCGGCGACGAGCTTGGGCAGCAGGATGTTCATGAGGACGGCGCCGACACCGCTGACGAGGCGGCCCGCCGCCGCCGTCGCGAAGCCGTGCGCGCTCGCCGTGAGCACGCCGCCCGCCACCATGAGCGCCAGGCCCAGCACGACCACCCGCCGCTCGCCGAAGCGGCGGCCGATCACGCCGCCCGGCAGCGCGAAGAACGCGCCCGGCAGCATGTAGAGGCCGATGAGCGTGCCGACCTGCGCGTAGCTGAGCGCGAGCTGGCTCACCAGCAGCGGGGCGACGGAGGCCAGCGCCTGGAACTGCACGCCCATCGACGTGCGCGTCACGAAGACGAGCGCCAGCGCCGTCCAGCGGTTGCCCATTCCGCGCATCATAGCGGACACGCCCCGTCGCGGTCACGCCGCGTGGTATCCTGACGCTTACCCCGCCGCGCCAGGAGGGCGGTCCCATGAGCACCGAGCAGCGCTACCCGATGCCCGTCGACCCGCTCGACTGGACCATCCCCAGCCGCTTCGACTCCCTCATGCGCTGGGAGTACGAGGACGGCCGCGACTCGCTGCTGCGCCTGTACGAGAAGGGCAAGGAGCGGCAGTGGAACGGCAACACGCGGATCGACTGGTCGCTCGACCTCGATCCCGAGAATCCGCAAGAATTGCCGGACGAGCAGATCTCGATCTTCGGCTCCGACATCTGGAGCCGGATGACGAGGGCCGAGCGCGCCACCCTGCGCCGTCACCTGCAGGCCCAGCAGCTCTCGCAGTTCCTGCACGGCGAGCAGGGCGCGCTGCTGTGCGCCGCCAAGATCGTGCAGCAGGTGCCGAGCATGGACGCCAAGTTCTACGCGGCCACCCAGGTCGTGGACGAGGCGCGCCACGTCGAGGTCTACGCGCGGTTGCTGCACCAGAAGTTCGAGCTCGCCTATCCGATCACGCCCACGCTCAAGTCGCTGCTCGACAACGTGCTGACCGACGCCCGGTGGGACATGACGTACCTCGGCATGCAGGTGCTGATCGAGGGCCTGGCCCTGGCCGCCTTCGCCTCGATCCGCGATCACGCGAAGAACGCGCTGGCGGCCGCTGTCAACGCCTACGTCATGGAGGACGAGGCGCGCCACGTGGCGTTCGGGCGCATCGCGCTGCGCGACTACTACCCGCAGCTCAGCGACGCCGAGCGCGACGAGCGCGAGGAGTTCGCCGTGGAGGCCTGCTACCTCATGCGCGACCGCTTCCTGTCCATCGAGGTGTGGGAGACGCTGGGGCTGCCCGTCGAGGAGTGCGCGCAGCTCGTCAGGCAATCCGAGCGGATGAAGCTCTTCCGCACGCGGCTGTTCACGCGCATCGTGCCGACCATCAAGGACATCGGGCTGTGGGGGCCGCGCATCCGCAAGGCCTACGCCGACATGGGCGTGCTGGACTACGCCGAGGTCGACGCCGAGGGCCTGCTGGCCAAGGACGAGCAGGTGGCCGCCGAGTTCGACGCGCGGCGGGCGGTCCGCGCATGAAGTTCGGCATCTTCTACGAGCACCAGCTGCCGCGGCCGTGGGCCGAGGGCGCCGAGCACAAGCTGTTCCAGGACGCGCTGGCCCAGGTGGAGCTGGGCGACCGGCTCGGCATCGACTACGCGTGGGAGGTCGAGCACCACTTCCTCGAGGAGTACTCGCACTCGTCGGCGCCCGAGGTCTTCCTGGCCGCCGCCTCCCAGCGCACGCGGCGCATCCGCCTCGGTCACGGCATCGTGCTGATGCCGCCGGCCTACAACCATCCGGCCCGCGTCGCCGAGCGCATCGCCACGCTCGACCTCGTCTCCGACGGGCGCGTGGAGTGGGGCACCGGCGAGTCGGCGTCGCGCGCCGAGCTCGAGGGCTTCACCATCCCGCCGGCCGAGCGGCGGGCGAT
Source organism: Candidatus Methylomirabilota bacterium (assembly GCA_035689625.1). Taxonomy (GTDB): domain Bacteria; phylum Methylomirabilota; class Methylomirabilia; order Rokubacteriales; family CSP1-6; genus AR5. The sequence continues at coordinate 9,997 of DASSLH010000062.1, forward strand.
GTGGCGGGAGACGGTCGAGCAGGTCGCCAACATGCTCGTGATGGACCCGTACCCGGGCTTCCACGGCAAGTACTTCTCGATGCCGGTGCGCAACGTCGTCCCCAAGCCCGTGCAGAAGCCGCACCCGCCGCTGTGGGTGGCCTGCTCGAACCGGGAGACGATCCACCTGGCCGCCCAGCTCGGCATCGGCGCGCTGACGTTCGCCTTCATCGACCCCGAGGAGGCGCGCCACTGGGTCGCCGACTACTACGACACGTTCAAGCGCGAGTGCGTGCCGATTGGCCACGCCGTCAACCCCAACATCGCGATGGTCACCGGCTTCTCCTGCCACCGCGACGCCGTCGAGGCGCAGCGCCGCGGGTCCGACGGCTTCCGCTTCTTCCAGTTCGCGCTGGCCCATCACTACGTGTTCGGCAAGCACATGCCGGGGCGCACGAACATCTGGAACGCGTTCGTGAAGGTCCGCGACCAGCTCGGCACCGAGGTGCTGGGCGGCGGCGCCGGCTGCATCGGCACGCCCGACGAGCTGCGTCGCTCGCTGCGCATCTTCCAGGACTGCGGCGTGGACCAGACGATCTTCATCCAGCAGGGCGGCAAGAACCGGCACGAGCACATCTGCGAGTCGCTGGAGCTGTTCGCGAGCGCGGTGATGCCGGAGTTCAAGGAGCGTGAGGACGAGCGGGTGAAGAAGAAGACCGAGGAGCTGGCGCCGTACGTCGAGGCGGCGCTCGCGCGCAAGAAGCTCATGCCCGCGCTCGCGGAGGACGACATCCCGAGCTTCCCCGCGTACGGCCTCACGGTGGCGGAGGAGCCCGACCTGTCGAAGATGCCGGAGGCGAACCGTCAGCGGGCGCTGGCGATGCGGCGCATGCGGGAGATCGCGGCGAAGGTCTGACCCCATCGCCTGGGCGGCGACTCTCTCCCGGAGGTGGGCGACTGGCCGTCGGGGTCGCCGCGGCTGACTG
>DASSLH010000063.1:0-2872 GCA_035689625.1 Candidatus Methylomirabilota bacterium
GGGCCGACGTCGCCGGGCGGCGGACCCGCCGGCGCCCGCCGCGCCGTCTCTTCGTGGACTTTCTGGGTTCGGTCGTCACATCGCGCCCGGGCTGCGGGTGCGTATCGAGCGTATCACGGATGGCGCAGTCCGGCAGGCGGAGTGTAGGATGCGCCGCATGGCCGACGACCAGCGCGGATCCGACGAGGCCGAGGAGCTCTTCGCGGTGGTGCGCCGCCGGTACGGCGCGCGCCTGACGCCCGAGCAGCTGGAGCGTGTGCGGCGGGGCGTGGTGGCGATCGTCGCCCAGGCGGCCGCGCTGCGGGCGGTGCGCCTGGGCAACGCCGACGAGCCGGTGCAGCGTTTCACGCCCTTCCGGGCTGACGAATGACCCCGCTCTTCCGGCCGCTGCGCGAGCTGTCCGAGGCGGTGCGCGAGCGCCGCGTGTCGCCGCTCGCGCTCGCCGAGACGTTCCTCGAGCGGCTGCAGCGCCTGGGGCCGCGCTACAACGCCCTCGTCACGCTCACGCGCGAGCGCGCGCTGGTCGCCGCCCGCCGCGCCGACGGCGAGATCGCCGCCGGCCGCTGGCGGGGTCCGCTGCACGGCATCCCCTACGCGGTGAAGGATCTGCTGGCGACCGCCGGCGGCATCCCGACGACGTGGGGTGCCGCGCCGCTGCGCACGCAGACCTTCGACACCGACGCCACCGTCATTCGCCGGCTGGACGAGGCCGGCGCCGTGCTCATCGGCAAGCTGGCGATGGTCGAGCTCGCGGGCGGCATGGGCTACCGGCAGCCGAACGCCTCGTTCACCGGCCCCGGCATCTCGCCCTGGGGCCAGGACGCCTGGAGCGGCGGCTCGTCGAGCGGCTCGGGCTCGGCGGTCGCCGCCGGCCTGGTGCCGTTCGCGATCGGCTCGGAGACGTGGGGCTCGATCCTCTCGCCGGCGGCCTACTGCGGCGTGAGCGGGCTGCGACCGACGTACGGCCGCGTCAGCCGTCACGGCGCCATGGCGCTGTGCTGGACGCTCGACAAGCTCGGGCCGCTGGCGCTCACGGCCGATGACTGCGGCCTGGTGCTCGAGGCGATCGCAGGCGCCGATCCGCTCGACGCGACGGCGGCTGACCGGCCGTTCCGCTACGAGGCCGACGACACGACCGCGCGGCGCTTCCGCTTCGGCGTGCTGCGCGGCGTGGCCGACAACGCCGAGCCGGCCGTGCAGGAGACGTTCGCGCGCTCGCTGGAGACGCTGCGGAAGATCGGCACGCTCGAGGAGGTCACGCTGCCCGACCTGCCCTACGACGCGGTGACGCGCACGATCCTGTTCGCCGAGGCGGCCAGCGCGTTCGAGGACCTCATCGAGAGCGGTGCCATCGCCGGCCTCACCGCGCCCGAGGACCACTACACGCCCTACGCGCGCGACGTGATCCTGGCCAAGGACTACGTCAAGGCGCTGCGGCTGCGCGGCGTGATCATGCGCGAGGCCGACCGCGCGCTGGCCTCGCTGGACGCGCTGGTGGCGCCCGGCCGGCCGGCCACCGCGCCGCCGCTCGATCGCGAGTTCCGTGACCTGCACCGCCCCGCCCGCGATCCCATGGGCGCCATCGGCAACGTCGCCGGCCTGCCGGCCATCGCCGTGCCCAACGGCTTCAGCGAGCGTGGCCTGCCGACGTCGCTCCAGTTCATGGGCCGCGCGTGGGAGGAGAACACGATCCTGGCCGCCGCCCGGGCCTGGCAGTCCATCACGGACTGGCACCTGCGGCGGCCTCCGGTGGAGGGCATCGAACGGCCGGCCCGGTAGGGTATTCTGGACGGCATGATGAACTCGAGCTCCACCGCGTTCGAGACCCTACTTTCCAGTCGCGCCCGCATCAGCTGGGGCGTGTCGGTCGCCACCCCGCGGCCGTCCATGGTCGCCCTCTACGAGTTCGGCGGCGGTTATCCCGACCCGGCCTCGTTCCCCTACGAGGGCATGATCGAGGCCACCGCCGACATGATGAAGGCCGAGGGCGCCGCCGCCATGACGTACGGCGAGCCGCAGGGCTACCGCGGGCTGCGTGAGCTCATCTGCCACAAGTACCAGGTCTTCGAGAAGATGAAGGCGGACCCCGAGAACATCATCGTCGCCAACGGCTCCGGCCAGGCGCTGGCGCTGGCGTTCGGCGCGTTCATCGACCCCGGCGACGCGGTGATCGCCGAGGCCCCCACGTTTTCGGGCTCGCTCAACACGATTCGCCGGCACGGCCCGCAGATCCTCGACGTGCCAGTGGACGGCGACGGCATCGTCACCGACGCCGTGCGCGAGCGGCTCGAGGGCCTGCGCCGTCAGGGCCGCCGCTGCAAGCTGATCTACACGATCGTCAACTTCCAGAATCCGGCCGGGCCCAGCCAGTCGCTGCAGCGCCGCCGGGAGCTGGTCGCGCTGGCGGCCGAGTACGAGACACTGATCCTCGAGGACGACGCCTACGGCGAGCTGCGCTTCGAGGGCGAGACGCTGCCGCCGCTCTACGCGCTGGACACCGCCGGCCGCGTCGTCCGGGCCGGCACGCTGTCGAAGATCCTCGGCGCCGGCGTGCGGCTGGGCTGGCTGTGCGCGCCGCGCGAGATGATCCCCGCCTTCCAGGGCTTCCTGTTCGGCGGCGGCGTGAACCCCTTCATGTCGCGCGTGGCCACGTTCTACATGCGCGAGGAGATGGAGGCGCACGTCGCCAGGCTCATCGAGGTCTATCGCGCCAAGCGCGACGCGATGCTGCACGGGCTCGACGAGGTGCTGGCGGGCACGGACGCGGTGATCAGCCGGCCGCAGGGCGGCTTCTTCCTCTGGATCAAGCTGCCGGCCGGCACCAACCAGCAGCGCCTGGCCGAGCTGGCCGTCGCGGCGCGCGTGCAGTACA
>DASSLH010000064.1:0-5406 GCA_035689625.1 Candidatus Methylomirabilota bacterium
TCGGCGCGCTGCTGAGCGAGGGCATTGGCGACACCATCCGCGTGTCGCTGTCGGCGGATCCGACCGAGGAGGTGCGCGTCGGCCTCGACATCCTCAAGTCGCTCGGCCTGCGCAAGGGCGGGCTCACGTTCGTGTCCTGCCCCTCGTGCGGCCGGGCCGACGTGGATCTCGTCGCGCTGGCCAAGCAGGTCGAGGACGAGTTCCGCACGCTCAACGAGGAGATCCACATCGCCGTCATGGGGTGCGAGGTCAATGGCCCCGGCGAGGCGCGCGCCGCCGACATCGGCGTGGCGGGCGGCAAGGGCATCGGGCTGATCTTCAAGAACGGTGAGGTCATCCGCAAGGTGCCGGAGAAGGAGATCGTCGGGGCGATGCGCGAGGAAGTGGACAAGTACCTGGCCGAGCGCAAGGCGGCCCGGGCCGCAGCGGGGGCGAGCGCCTGATGGGCCAGTACGACTGCCACGTGTTCGTCTGCACCAGCGGCGAGACGTGCCCGACCCAGGGCGACGTGGAGAAGTACGTCAAGTTCCTGCGCGGCGAGGTCGCCAGGGCCGGCCGCCACCAGGACGTGCGCGTCAACAAGGCCGGCTGCTTCTCGCAGTGCGGGCACGGGCCCATGATCGTCGTGTACCCCGACAACGTCTGGTACGCCGGCGTGCAGGAGGCCGACCTGGCCGAGATCGCCCAGTCGCACATCCTGGGTGGCAAGCCGGTCGAGCGCCTGCGCTACGAGCCCGGCGTCAAGGGCGCCAACAAGAAGAAAGACGCCCACTAGTGCGGCTCGCGAAGTCGCTGCTGCCCACCCTCAAGGAAGATCCGGCCGACGCCGAGGCGCTCTCGCACAAGCTCATGCTGCGGGCCGGCCTCGTGCGCCAGCTGGCCGCCGGCATCTACGTCTACCTGCCGCTCGGCCACCGGGTCATGGACAAGATCAACGCGATCATCCGCGAGGAGATGAACGCGATCGGCGGCCAGGAGATCACCATGCCGGTGCTGCAGCCGGCCGAGATCTGGCAGAAGACCGGCCGCTGGGACGGCATCGCCGAGATGTTCAAGCTGCAGGATCGCTATGGCCGCGACATGGTCCTCGGCATGACGCACGAGGAGGTCATCGCCTGGCTGGCCGCCCGCGAGATCCGCTCCTACCGCGACCTGCCGCAGATCTGGTACCAGATCCAGACGAAGGAGCGCGACGAGGCCCGGCCGCGCTCGGGCGTGCTGCGCACGCGCGAGTTCGTGATGAAGGACTCCTACACGCTGGATCCCGACGTGACGGCGCTCGAGAAGTCGTACGCCGCCCACGCTGGCGCCTACCGGCGCATCTTCGAGCGCTGCGGGCTGCGCTTCCACGTCGCCCAGTCCGACACCGGCATGATGGGTGGCCTCGGCGCCCACGAGTTCCAGGCGCCCTGCGCGGCCGGCGAGGACGAGATCGCGATCTGCGCGGGCTGCGGCTACGCCGCCAACGTCGAGATCGCTCGTGGCGTGCCGGCGGCGCCCGCGTTCCCGGCCGGCGGCCGCGAGGAGGTCGCGACGCCGAACGCGAAGACGATCGCCGAGGTCAGCGCATATCTGAACGTCGATCCGCGGCTGACGATCAAGTCGCTGCTCTACGTCGGCAAGCGCGGCGGGCCGGTGCTTGTGCTGGTGCGCGGCGATCACGGGCTGCACGAGCGCAAGCTGGCGCGCGCGCTGGGCGGCGACGAGGCGCGTCCCGCGCATCCGGCCGAGGTCCAGCAGCATCTGGGCGCGCCGGCTGGCTCGGTCGGCCCGCTTGGCGCCCGGGTGCCGATCCTCGCCGACGAGGCGCTGCGCGAGGGCGCCTACGTCGTCGGCGCCAACCGCGAGGGCTACCACGTGCGCGGCGTGACGCCGGGGCGCGACTTCCAGGCGCGCTTCGTGGACCTGCACACCGTCGCCGCCGGCGAGGCCTGCCCGCAGTGCGGCAAGCCGCTCGCGGTCGAGAAGGTCATCGAGGTCGGCAACATCTTCAAGCTCGGCACGAAGTACTCCGAGGCGCTCGGCGCTGTCTACCTCGACGAGGGCGGCAAGGAGCAGCCGATCGTCATGGGCAGCTACGGCATCGGCCCCGCCCGCATCGCGGCCGCCGCCATCGAGCAGCGCGCCGACGCCGACGGCATCGCGTGGCCCGCGTCCATCGCCCCCTTCCACGTGCACATCGTCGTGGTGAGCCTGCGCGACGCCGGGCAGGTGGCGGCCGCCGAGGAGATCTACGCCGGCTGTCGCGCCGCCGGCCTGGACGCGCTGCTGGACGACCGCGACGAGCGCCCCGGCGTGAAGTTCAAGGACGCCGACCTGCTCGGCATGCCGGTGCGGGTGACGGTCGGCAACGCGCTCACCAAGGAGGGCGTCGTCGAGATCAAGGAGCGCGCCGCTCCCCGCCGCGAGCACCGCGTGCCGAGGGCCCAGGTGCTCGACACCCTGCGCGGTCTGGAGGTCCTGCGCGGCGCGCGCTAACTTGCCTGGCGTCCGCATACGTGCTAAAGTCCTGAAAAAGTGGGCCTTGCCCACTTTTTTACTTTAGTGGCTGGTAGTGCGGGTGGCATGCAAGACGAACGCGAGCTCCGGATCGAGGAGGTCGTGCAGCCGGTACTCCGCGATCACGGGCTCACGCTCGTGGACCTCGAGTGGCGGCCGCACCGGCCGCGCGGAGTCCTGCGCCTGTACGTCGACAAGCCGGGTGGCGTGGGCATCGAGGATTGCCAGCGCGCGAGCCGCGAGCTGGGCGACCTCCTCGACGCCGCCAACCTGATCGAGGAGGGGTACGATCTCGAGGTGTCGTCGCCGGGGCTGGACCGCCAGCTCCGGAAGGACCGCGAGTTCCGCTGGGCGCTCGGCAAGCGCGTGCAGTGCTGGGTGGCCGGCGGAGAGGAGTTCCGGGGACGTCTGGTGGACGTGGACGCCGCCCGGCTCACGCTCGAGCGCGACGGCGAGCGGCTGGATCTCCCGCGCGAGCGGGTCACGAAGGCGAAGCTGGAGGCGGAGGTGCCCTGGCCACGACGGCCGGCAGGGCTATGAATCGCGAACTGATCATGGTCATCGACCAGCTGGGACGGGAGAAGGGGATCGACAAGGAGGTCCTCTTCGAGGCGCTGGAGTCCGCCCTGCTCTCGGCCTCGCGCAAGTCGCTCGGCCCCGGCGATAACGTCCGCATCCACATCGATCGCAAGACCGGCGAGTTCCAGGTTCTCCACCGCAAGAAGGTCGTCGAAGAGGTCAACGATCCCGAGATCGAGATCAGCCTGGCCGAGGCCAAGGCGCTGAACCCGGAGGCCGAGCTCGACGTCGAGCTGGAGCTGCTGCAGGACAAGCCGCTGCAGGACCTCGGCCGCATCGCGGCCCAGACCGCCAAGCAGGTCATCCTCCAGAAGGTCCGCGACGCCGAGCGCGAGGGGATCTACTCGGAGTTCATCGGCAAGGAAGGCCAGATCCTGCGCGGCGTCGTGCACCGCATCGAGAAGCGCAACGTGATCTTGGAGATCGGCAAGGCCGAGGCGATCCTGCCCGAGCGCGAGCAGATTCCCGGCGAGCGCTACAACCCGGGCGACCGGATCCGCGCCTTCGTGCTCGAGGTGCGCCGCACGGCCAAGGGGCCGCAGATCACGCTCTCGCGCACGCACCCGGGCTACCTGGCGCGCCTGTTCGAGACGGAGATCCCGGAGATCCAGGAAGGCATCGTCGTGGTCAAGGCGACCGCGCGCGAGGCCGGCGAGCGGGCCAAGGTGGCGGTGGCGTCGACCAAGCGCGACGTGGACCCGATCGGCGCCTGCGTGGGGCTGCGCGGCACCCGCATCCAGGTGATCAGCCGCGAGCTGCGCGGCGAGAAGATCGACATCATCGAGTGGTCGCACGATCCGAACACCTTCGTGGCGCGCGCGCTGTCGCCGGCCAAGGTCTCGTCGGTGACGGTGAGCGAGGACGCGACGGGCGAGACGGCGCCCTCGGCCCTGGTCGTGGTGCCCGACAACCAGCTCTCGCTGGCGATCGGCAAGAAGGGGCAGAACGCGCGGCTGGCGGCCAAGCTGACCGGCATGCGCATCGACATCAAGAGCGAGTCCGAGGTCGAGACCGAGCGCGCCGACGCCGAGGAGGCGCACGCGGCGCTGCTCGGCTTCGCGGGCGGCAGCAGCGAGATCGTGGAGGCGCTGGAGGCGGCCGGCCTCGGCACGCCCCGTGCGATCGCCGAGGCGGGTCTGGCGGCACTGGCCGCCCTGCCGGCGGTCGGCGAGCGCGCCGACAAGATCCACGCCGCGGCGGAGGAGTGGCTGGCGGCGCGCGCCGCGGCCGCGGCCGGGCCGGAGACGACGGAGCCGGAGACGCCGGAGGCCGAGCCCGAGCCGCCGACGCCGGGGACGTGAAGCGTGCGCCGACCCGTACGTGTCTCGGCTGTCGCCGGCGCCGCGCCAAGCGCGAGCTCGTGCGGCTGGTGCGCCGTCCCGACGGCACGGTCGCGGTGGACGCGACCGGCCCCGGCCGCGGCGCCTACGTGTGCGCCGAGCCGGCCTGCGTGGAGCGCGCGCTGAAGAGCGGGCGCCTTGCGCACGCGTTCCGCGCCGCGTGCCGGCCGGGCGAGGGACTGGAGGAGCGCGTGCTCGCCGCCGGGCCGTCGCCGGCGGTCGCGGCGCGTGACATCGGCTAGGCGCTTGACTGAATATCGAGCGACGCCACGGCTGCGCCTGGGCGCCCCGAGGGTAGGGGGCTTGGGGGCCATTTCGGGGTCCCGAAGCGCATGGTCGAGGGCCGCCACGGCTGCGCCGGGGCGGCCTGAGCGTTCGGGGGTTTGGGGTCCATTTCGGGGCCCCCAATAGGAGGGGACGTGGCTGCGACGAAGATCAAGGTGATCGAGTTGGCGAAAGAGCTCGGCGTGACCAGTAAGGATTTGATGGTCGCCGCCGAGGAGATGGGTCACAAGGGCGTGCGCGCCATGACCCCCCTGGACCAGAAGCTCGCCAACGAGCTGCGCGTGAAGCTCGGCAAGGGCCGCGAGCTCCCCGAGGAGCCGGCCAAGGCCAAGCGCGCCGCCAAGCCCAAGGCGCCGGTCGTGCTCGGTCCCGATGGTCAGCCGCTGCCGAAGAAGCCGCGGACGAAGAAGGCCAAGGCCGAGGAGGCCGCCGAGGACGCGGGCGAGGTGCGTCCGGCGGCGACGATCGTCAAGCCCAGGCCCGCCGCGCCCCTCGAGACGCCGCCGGAGCCGATCGTCGTCAAGCCCGCCGCCGAGATCACGCCGGAGCCGCCGAAGGTCGCGCCGGTCACGACGCCGCCCGTCGAGCCGGTGAGGCCTGCGGCCGCCGCGCCGCCCGCGCCGCCGGCGCCCGCGCGTCCGGAGCCGAAGATCGTGCCGTTCCGGCCGCTGGAGCGTCCGACGCCCCCGTCGCCGCAGCGGCC
>DASSLH010000065.1:0-3057 GCA_035689625.1 Candidatus Methylomirabilota bacterium
TGCCACGGCGAGGTCGCCCGTCGCCTCGGCGAGGAGTATCTCTACCAGACGCTGCAGGCCGACAACGTCGAGGCGCTCAAGCAGTACACGTTCCGCAAGGTCATCACGCACTGCCCGCACTGCTTCAACACGATCAAGAACGAGTTCCCGCAGTTCGGCGGCACCTTCGAGGTCCTCCACCACGCCCAGGTCATCGACGAGCTGATCCGCCAGGGCCGCATCAAGCCGATCAAGCGGCTGGAGGCCACCGTGGCCTTCCACGACTCCTGCTATCTCGGCCGCTACAACGGCATCATGGACGCGCCCCGGCGGGTGGCCGCCGCCGTGCCGGGCCTGCGCGTGATCGACCCGCCGCGCGCTCGCGAGCGCGGGCTGTGCTGCGGGGGCGGCGGCGGCCACATGTGGATGGAGGTGAAGTCGGCCAAGCGCGTGAACATCATCCGCACCGAGGAGATCCTCGCCACCGGCGCCGGGGTCGTGGCCACCGCCTGCCCCTTCTGTCTGGCCATGATGGACCTCGGCCGCAAGGTCAAGGAGGCCGAGGAGCGGCTCGCCGTCAAGGACGTGAGCGAGCTGGTCGCCGAGAGCCTGTCGGAGTGAAGGAGCTGCTGCGCGCGCTGCCCGACCTGGCCCGCCTGCTCGCCCGGCTGGGGGCCGATCCGATCCTGCCCCGACCGGCCAAGGTGGCCATCGCCGTCGCCCTCGTCTACTTCGCCAGCCCGGTGGACCTCATCCCCGACTCGGTCCCGTTCGTCGGCTATCTCGACGACCTGCTGGTCGTGGTCCTCGTCGTGGACGGCATCCTCAACTGGGTGGACCGCGCCCTCGTGCTCCGGTACTGGCCCGGCACGCCCGACTCGCTGGAGCGCGTGGCCCGCACGGCGCGGCTGCTGGCGTTCTGGGTGCCGCGGCGGCTGCAGAGGCGCGTGTTTGCCCCCCGCGCGGCCCGCGCCCGTGCGTGACGAGTACCGCGAGCTGATCCAGCGCCGGCTGGGGATCCCGCTGGTCGAGGGTCCCGACAAGACGGCCACGCTGCAGGACGCCCTGCGGCGCACGATCGCTCCCGGCCAGACCATCTACGTGGGCGCCGCCCACGGGCGGCCGGGCGCGCTGGTGCGCGAGCTCACGCGGCAGTGGTGGGGCCGGCGGCCGGGCTTCACGCTCGCGCTCACCGGCCTGGGCTCGCCGACGACCGCGCTCGTGACCGGCGGCCTCGTCGAGCGCGTGGTGACGACGTTCATCGGCGAGGGCTATCCCTTCCCCACGCCCCAGCCCCTTGTCGCCGCCGAGGTCCTGGCCGGCCGCCTGCGCGTGCAGAACTGGTCGATGCTGACGCTGCCGCTCCGCGTGCTGGCCGGCGCCATGGGCGTGCCGTTCCTGCCGACGCGCTCGCTGCTCGGCTCCTCGATGGAGGAGGACAACGCGCGCGACGGCGATCTCATCGTCGCCGACGATCCCTTCGGCAGCGGCGAGCGTGTCGGCTTCGTGCGCGCGCTCGTCCCCGACGTCGCGCTCTTTCACGCGTGGGCGGCCGATCGTGCCGGCAACGTGCTGACGGCGGCGCCGCTGAACGAGAACTTCTACGCGGCGATGGCCGCGCGCAACGGCGCGATCGTCAGCGTGGAGAGGATCGTCTCGACCGAGTTCATCCGCCGCCACGCGACGCTCGTGCGGCTGCCGGCGCAGTACGTCGCCGCCGTCGTCGAGGCGCCGTACGGCTCGCATCCCGGCGGCATGTACGGCATGAATGTGCCCGAGCTCGAGGGCTACGCCGAGGACCCCGGCTTCATCCTCGAGCTGCGGCAGGCGTTCCGCACCGCCGAGGGCGCGGCCGCCTGGATCCGCGAGTGGATCCTCGACGTGCCCGACCAGGGCGCCTACGTCGCCAAGCTCGGCTACGGCCGGCTGATGGAGATCAAGGGCCGCGCCCACACCGACGCCTGGCGCGTGGAGCTGGAGAGCCTGGACGCCGGGCTGCCGCCCGACGACCGGATCGGCGCCGGCGAGCGCATGGTCGTCGCCGCCGCCCGCGTGCTCGCCGACAAGGTGCGCACGCGCGGCTACCAGAGCTTCCTGGCCGGCGTCGGCAACTCGAACCTCGCCGCCTGGCTGGCCGCCTACGAGCTGAAGGCGGCCGGGCAGGAGGTCGAGGTGATGGCCGAGACCGGCATGGTCGGCTACCTGCCGCGGCCGGCCGAGCCGTTCGTGTTCTCGTTCCGGAACTTTCCGTCCAGCAAGATGCTCACCGACATCCTGCACGTCATGGGCATCTTCATGGGCGGCGCCCAGAACCGCTGCTTGGGCTCGCTGGCGGCCGGCCAGATCGACAAGCACGGCAACATCAACTCCACGATGGTGCCGGGCCGCCAGTACATCACCGGCTCCGGCGGCGCCAACGACATCGCCTCCTCCGCGCGCGAGGTCGTGGTCACGCTGGCCCAGTCGGCGCGGCGCTTCGTGGACAAGGTGCCCTACGTGACCGCGCCCGGTCGCCGCGTCAGCACCGTGGTCTCCGACCTGGGCGTCTACGCCAAGCCGGACGACTACGGCGAGCTCACGCTGGTCGCGGTGCCGGCCGGACGGCCGGAGGCCGACGCCGTCGCGGCCGCCCGTGCCGCGAGCGGCTGGGACCTCAAGGTCGCGCCGCGACTGGCGACAGTGCCGCCGCCGACCGCCGACGAGCTGCGCCTCGTACGGCTGTTCGACCCGCGGCGGTACTTCCTGGGCGAGCTCGAGGCGCGCCGCTGAGGTAGCAGCGCTGGTGCACGACCCGCGTCAGGTGACGCAGGAGCCGGGCCGGCTGCGTCGAGCGCAGGCCGGCGCCGCAGAGATAGCAGACCGGGTGAAGATCCATACCCGTCCGCATGGCAAGCTGCGTGCCGGCGGCGACCACGTCGATCGTCGGAAAAAGGTTGCCGGGTTCGTCACCTATGGACGGTCGGGCGAGAGCCGCCGTGCGAGCGTGCCGCCGACGGCCGCCGCCAGCGCGGTGACCAGCAGGGCCAGCGACGCCTCGCGGGCGGAGGGCAGCGAGTCGGCGGAGGCCGGCAGCCGGCC
>DASSLH010000066.1:0-6749 GCA_035689625.1 Candidatus Methylomirabilota bacterium
CTGGCCGGGAGCGATCGTGCGCCGCAGGGCGTCCTGCAGCGTGGCCGTCTTGTCGGGGCCCTCGACCAGCGGCACCGACAGCCGGCGGTGGATCAGCTCGCGGTAGTCCTCGCGCATGCCGGCGTCCTCAGCGCGTGGCGAACACGCGCATCTTGAGCCGCCGCGGCACCCACACGGCCAGCAGCCGCGCCGCCCGCGCCAGGCGCTCGAGCGAGTCCGGCGTGCCCGGCCAGTACTTGAGGACGAGCGCGCGGTCCACCCAGTTGAGGATGCCGTCCACGACGAGCGCGGCGATCAGCAGGTCGTCGAGGTAGCCGACGAACGGGATGAAGTCGGGAATGAGATCCAGGGGGCTGGCGAAGTAGACGAGCGCCGCCGCCAGCGCCACCTTGGCCGGCCGCGGCAGGATCGGATCGGCCACCAGCCGCGCGAGCAGGCGCCCGAGGTCGGGGAGCGCGCGCAGCAGCTCCTTCATCGCCTACTCGAGGCTCTCGGCCACCAGCTCGCCGATGTCCTTCACGGCGAGCCGCTCCTCGGCCTCCTTGACCTTGCGCCCCAGGTCCATCATCGCCAGGCAGAACGGGCAGGCGGTGGCGACGACCCCGGCGCCGGTCTCGAGGATCTCCTCGGTGCGGATGATGTTGACGCGCTTGGCCGACTTGACCTCCATCCACATGTGGCCGCCGCCGCCGCCACAGCACAGCCCGCGCTCGCGCGCGCGCGGCGGGTCGATCACGCGCAGCCCCGGCACGGCGGCGGCCACGCGACGCGGCGCGTCCATAATCCCGTTGTAGCGGCCGAGGTAGCAGGAGTCGTGGAAGGCCACCGTGGCCTCCAGCCGCTTGATCGGCTTGATGCGGCCGCTGCGGATCAGCTCGTCGATCACCTGGGCGTGGTGGAGCACCTCGAAGGTGCCGCCGAACTGGGGGAACTCGTTCTTGATGGTATTGAAGCAGTGCGGGCAGTGCGTGATGACCTTGCGGAACCGGTACTGCTTGAGCGCCTCGACGTTCTCTGCCTGCAGGGTCTGGTAGAGATACTCCTCGCCCAGCCGGCGGGCGACCTCGCCGTGGCAGCGCTCCTCCTGCATGACCGCGTAGGACACGCCGGCCTTCTTGAGGATCGCCACGACCGAGCGCGCGATGGCCTGGTTGCGCTTGTCGTACGAGGCCGAGCAGCCGACCCAGTAGAGGTACTCGACCTCCTGGCCGGGCTGCAGCGTCGGCACGTCGAGGCCGTGGGCCCACGCCATCCGCTCGCCGGCCGGCAGCCCCCACGGGTTGCCGGCGCGCTGGATGTTCTGCAGCGACTGCGGCGCCGTGGAGGGCAGCGCGCCCTCCGAGAGCGCGAGGAAGCGCCGCAGGTCGACGATCGTGTCCACGATGTCGATGAACGCCGGGCACTCCTGCACGCAGGCCATGCACGTCGTGCACGCCCACAGCTCCTCGGGCTTGATCAGCTCGCCGTGGATCGGCCCCGGCAGCTCGCCGTGCAGGTGGCGCTTGAGCTTGACGATGATGCGCTTGGGGCTCAGCGCCGTGCCCGCCATGTAGGCCGGGCAGGCGGCCTGGCAGCGCCCGCACTCCACGCAGGCGTCGAAGTCCAGCCGGCGCTTCCAGGAGAACTCCTCGAGCCTGGAGACGCCCAGGCTCTCCGCTTCCTCGATGTTGTCGATCTTGCGGATCTCGCCGCGCGGCGTGAGCTTGGAGAAGAAGACGTTCAGCGGCGTGGTGATCAGGTGCACGAAGTACGAGTACGGGATGATCGCGATGAAGAACAGCGCGACGACGGCGTGGAAGAGCCAGACGCCGAGATGGGTGGAGCGCAGGGCGCCCTCGCCCATGCCGAGCGCCAGCATCCCCTGCCCGAGCGCCCAGCCCACCGGCGACCACCGTGCCCAGGCCGGCTGCACGGCGGCCAGCCGGGCGGCCTCCATGACGAAGCCGGAGACGTTGATGACGAACAGCAGCGCCAGCACGCCGGCGAAGCGCGCGGTGGGATCCACGCGGGGCGGCCGCACCACGAACCGCCGCCAGACCGCCAGGCCGAGGCCGACGACGAAGAAGAGCCCGAAGAGGTCGAGCACCGTCTCGTAGAAGAGGTAGAACGGCCCCTTCAGGATCTTGAGGCCGAACAGCGGCAGCGTGATGTCGAAGTCGATCGTCGCCAGCACGGTGCCCATGAACAGGGCCAGGAAGCCCCAGAACATGATCGCGTGCATGACGCCGGGGTAGGCCTGCGAGAGCGTGCGCGCCTGGCCCAGCGCGTGCCGGGCGACCAGGCTCACGCGCTGGGGGACGTGGTCGAAGCGATTCTCGGGCAGGCCGGCCCGCCACAGCGCGATGCGCTGCCACAGGCCCCAGGCGAAGATCGCCAGCGCGACCAGCGCGCCGGCGTAGAGTGCGACCTGGGCCCAGCCGGGAACGTTCCAGAAGGTGTCGCGGAACGGGACGGACGCGGTCATGAGCGGTCCAACGATAGCACGTGGCGGCGACGTGCGGGAGCGCGTCGCCGCCGCCGCTAGCAGGACGGCGCCCGGCCCCGCATGAGCGCCTCGATCTTGTCGGCCAGCTGCCAGGGGTCGACGGGCTTGAGCAGCACGAGGTCGAAGCGCGCCTCGACGAGGCCCGGAACCTGATCGGCGGTGTAGCCGCTCACCGCGATCACCGGCACGCCCGGCGCGTTGAGCCGCGCCTGCTCCAGGAGCCACAGCCCGCTGGTGTCCGGCATGGAGATGTCGGTGACGATCACGTCCACGGCGGCCAGCGCGCGCACGGCGTCGCGCGCGCCGGCCGTGGTCGTGACCACCGCCCCCACCGCGGTGAGGATCTGGGTATAGATGTCGCGCGTGTCG
Source organism: Candidatus Methylomirabilota bacterium (assembly GCA_035689625.1). Classification (GTDB taxonomy): domain Bacteria; phylum Methylomirabilota; class Methylomirabilia; order Rokubacteriales; family CSP1-6; genus AR5. The sequence continues at coordinate 2,855 of DASSLH010000066.1, forward strand.
GCGTGATCCTCGACGAGGAGCACGCGGACTCCCTCGAGTCGCTGCTGGTGACCGTCGCGGCCGGCGCCCATGCCCTCCTCGATGCTACGGCGCGGCGGCCGGATTCGCCAGCAGGGGCAGCATCGCCTCCACCGCCGAGTAGGGATCGAGGTCGCCGGCCGCCACCGCATCGAACGTGGCGCCCAGCGCGCCGCCGCTGAGCTCGCGCTCCACGCGCTCGCGCAGCGCCTCCAGCAGCAGCGTCTCCAGCTCGGCGCGCAGCCGCCGGCGGCGCCGTGCCTGCAGCGCGCCCCCCGCCTCCAGCGCGGCGCGATGGCGATCGATCTCGGCCAGCAGCTCGGTGAGGCCGACGTCGGCCTGGGCCTGGGTCGCCAGCACAGGGATCTCCCAGTCGATGTCCTTGGACGACGTCGCGCTGCTGTAGTGCAGGTGCGCGGCGAACTTCAGCTCGGCCATGAGCGCCGGCGCGCCGGCCCGGTCGGCCTTGTTGACGACGAAGACGTCGGCGGCCTCCATGAGGCCGGCCTTCATCGTCTGGATCGCGTCGCCCGACTCCGGCACCAGCACGACGACGGTCGTGTCGGCCAGCTTCATGATGTCGAGCTCCGTCTGCCCCACGCCGACGGTCTCCACCAGCACCCAGTCGTGGCCGAAGGCCGACAGCAGCTTGATGACCTCGCCGGTCGCGCGGGACAGGCCGCCCAGCGAGCCGCGGGTGGCCATCGAGCGGATGAACACGCCGGCGTCGAGGGCGTGCGCCTGCATGCGGATGCGATCGCCGAGCACGGCGCCGCCGGTGAAGGGGCTCGAGGGGTCGACGGCCACGATGCCGACGGTGGCGCCCGCCGCGCGCAGGTGCGCGGTGAGCCGGTCCACCACCGTGGACTTGCCGGCGCCGGGCGGGCCGGTGACGCCGACCACGTAGCCGTGGCCGGCCTGCGCGTGCACGGCCTTCATGATCGCCGGCACCGCGGCGGTGCGGTTCTCCACGTGCGTGATGAGCCGCGCCAGCGCCAGCCGGTCGCCGCCGAGCATCCGCTCGACCAGCGTGACAGGATCCGCGCGTCGTGAGGTCTCGGCAGCCATCGGAGGTGGAGCCGGAGAATTGTAGCAACGAAGGGGGGCGCTTGGCGCCCCCCTCCGCCGGCGGCCGCGCGCTACTGGGCGCGGACGAACGTCAGGTCGTCTCGATCGCGATGTCGTTGGAGAGCTTGAGGATCAGCAGCTGCGGCACCTGCATGGCGTGATCGGTGAAGCTCGTGGCCAGCTTCGTGCGGACCTTGATGTTGTCGGAGGTGAAGCCGAAGCGCTTCTGCTGCTCGACCTGCTCGGGCGAGAGCTTGATGTAGGTCACCGTGCCCTCGGCCACCCGCTCGACCGGCTTCTGCTTGACGGTCAGCAGCCCGCGGATGCGGGCCGGCACGGGCTTGCCGGACTCGAGCGGCGCGCCGACCTCGACGCTCTTGACCTCGAACGTCACCCAGCGGTTGGCCTCGACGTCGGTGTCCAGGTACGACTTGCCGCGCATGTCGGTATCGCGCTTGTCGACGCCGGTGCGCACGGCGTTCATGTCTACCTTCACGGTGCCGGCGGCGGCCTGCGGCCGGGCCGGATCGACCGTGAGGGCGCCGTCGATGCCGGCGTCGGCGGTGTGGCCGACGACCGTCTCCAGCGGCGCGTCCGTCTTGAACGTGGCAAAGGAGTAGCGCGGCGCCAGCTTGAAGCTGATCGCCTGCGCGGACGCCGCGGCCGGCGCCAGCGCGATCAGCAGCGCGGCCAGCGTCAGGCCGCGCGACATCGTGGGCGAGAGCGACGGCCGCCGCATGCCGTCAGCTCTGCTTCGGCGGCACGCGGAAGGGCTGGTGGCAGGTGCCACACGCCTGCCGGCCGAAGTCCTTCACGATGGCCTGCGTCTGCTCGGCGTTGTTGGCCTTGGCCGCGTCGCGCAGCTTCAGCGACCACGTCTCGAGGTTCTTGGCGGCGGCGTCGAACTCCGGCTTCTTCTGCCAGATCTCCGGCTTGGCCGCCGACTTCTCGGGATTGAGCGAGCCCTCGGGGAACAGCGAGGGGATGCGGTGGGAGGTCTCGGCCAGCTTCTCGGCGTCGGGCACGATCGCCGCGATCTGGCCGGCCTTGGTCTTGTCCTGGATGTCCTTCCAGGCCTTGCCCTGCTCCTTCATGAGCTTCTGCCGCGCGTCGATCGCCTCGGCCGCCGTCAGCTTCGGCGTCTCGGCCGTCGTCGATTTCGACGCGCACGCCGTCAGCGTCGCCGCCGCCAGCCCGCCCACCAGCATCGTCGCCCCCAGCATGAATCGTGGTCTCATGTCGCCTCCTCGTGAGTACGCGGCGGCGCCCGGCCGTCCGCGGGGTGTGCCTACGTGCCGCTCTTGCCGCTCTTGCCGATCTTGTTGCGGATCGGCGGGATGGTCTTGAGGTACTGCGCGATCGCCAGCCGGTCGGCCGGCGTGAGGTCCTTGTAGCCGGCCAGCGTGCCGTCGATGACTTCCGCCATGAGGCCGCCGGCCACGTCGCCGTCCGGCTTGTTGCCGCTGCCGAGGTAGTCGGCGATCTCGTCCACCGACCACTTGCCGATGCCCGTCTCCGAATCCGGCGTGATGTTCGGCATCGCCTGGTCCTCGGGGCCCCGGGGATTGCCGGCCAGGAAGCGGCTGTTGTCGGTGGCGTAGGTCAGCGTGCGCGGCGAGTGACACTCGCCGCAGTGGGCGACGGCGCGCACCAGGTACTCGCCGCGGGCGACGCCGCTGGCCGGCGCTTTCGGCGGTGGCGTCTCGCGCGGCGCGAAGGCGGCCAGCCAGGCCGGCAGGAACACCGACTCGAACATCGGCACCAGCTTCTTGGGCGGCTTCGTCTTGCTCACCGGCTTCGTCGTCCTCAGGAACGCCACGATCGCCCGCAGGTCCTCCTCGGCCATCCCGTTGAAGACCGGGTACGGATGCACCGGCAGCAACCGCTCGCCGTTGGGCCGCCGGCCCAGGCGAATGGCGGTGATGATCTGCTCGTCCGTCCAGCCGCCGATCCCGGTCTCGCGGTCCGGCGTGATGTTCGACGAGTACACGGTCCCGAACGGCCCGTCGTAGCGCCGGCCGCCGGCGTTGGGCTGTCCCTTCGGCACGGTGTGGCAGCCGCAGCCGCCGGTGGCGCCGAACACGTACCGGCCCCGCGCGACCTCCGCCGCCGAGGCCGGCGTCCCCTGCGCCGCCGCCAGCCCGGTCCATGCCGCCAGGCAGAGGACGAGGCCGGTCCCGGCGACGGCCGCACGCATTAGTCGGTCAACGCCTCAGCGGGCCGTCTGGTTCCCGGGCGGGACGCGCTCGGCGCCTAGCTCGACTTCCATGACGAGGGCGTCCTCGCCGGTGTCGTAGTAGTAGCCGCGCCGGCGGCCGACGACCCGGAAGCCGAACGACTCGTAGAGGGCCACGGCGTGATGGTTGCTGGGCCGGACCTCGAGGACGACCAGCTTGAACCCGCGGGCCCGCGCGTCGTCGAGGACCGTTCCCAGCAGCGAGCGGGCGATCCCCTGCCGGCGCGCGTTGGGCCGCACGGCCACGTTGGTGACGTGGATCTCGTCGGCCACCTCCCACAGGCAGAGGTAGCCCGACACCCGCATGGACTCGTCACGCGCGACCAGGCAGCGGGCCACGCGGTTCTGCTGCATCTCGTAGAGGAAGGCGCCGCGCGACCACGGCATCGTGAAGGAGACGCGCTCGATGGCGAGGACCTCGTCGAGGTCCTCGGGGCGCATGCGGTCAAGCGACAGCGACGCCACGGCGCCTGAGCTCGGCCTGGGAGGGCCGCAGGTAGAGCGGAGCGAGGGCGGCGGCCGCGACCGTCTCCCCGCGGCGCAGGCGCTCGAGGCCGAGCGCCGCGACGCAGG
>DASSLH010000067.1:0-2391 GCA_035689625.1 Candidatus Methylomirabilota bacterium
GGCGGGGCGCGTCTGGGTGCTGGACGGCGACAAGGTCAAGCCGATCACGGTCACGCTCGGCATCAGCGACGGCAGCGCGACCGAGATCCTGCGCGGCGACCTCAAGGAAGGCCAGGACGTCGCCATCGGCCTCGCCGGCGCCAAGGGCACGACGACCGGCGGCGGAGCGCCGCGCCTGCGCCTGTGAGCCAGGCCCCCGTGGACGCGATCATCGCGACCGAGGGCCTGGTGAAGGATTACGTGCTCGGTCCCCACACCGTGCACGCGCTGCGCGGCGTGTCGATCGCCATCGCGCCCGGCGAGTTCGTCGCGGTCATGGGCCCCTCGGGCTCGGGCAAGTCCACGTTCATGAACCTGCTCGGGTGCCTCGACACGCCCACCGCCGGCCGCTACTGGCTCGACGGCCGCGACGTCGCCGGCCTGTCGCGCGACGAGCTGGCGCGCATGCGCAACGCCAAGATCGGCTTCGTCTTCCAGCAGTTCAACCTGCTGCCGCGCACGAGCGCGCTGGAGAACGTCGAGCTGCCCCTGCTCTACGCCGGCCTGCCGGCGCGCGAGCGGCGGCGGCGCGCCCGCGAGCGGCTGGCCGCCGTCGGCCTCGGCGATCGCGAGCACCATCACCCCAGCCAGCTCTCCGGCGGCCAGCAGCAGCGCGTGGCCATCGCGCGCTCGCTCGTCAACGACCCCGCCGTGATCCTCGCCGACGAGCCCACCGGCAACCTCGACACGCGCACGAGCGTCGAGATCCTGGCGCTGCTGCAGCGGCTCAACCGCGCCGGGCTCACGATCGTGCTGGTGACCCACGAGCCGGACATCGCCGCCTACGCCGGCCGCGTCCTGCTCTTCCGCGACGGCCGGCTGCTGACCGACGAGGTCCGCCCCGAGCCCCTCGACGCCGCCGCCACCCTGGCCGCGCTGCCCGTGGAGGAAGAGGCGCTGGCATGATGTCGCTGCAGGCCGTGCGCATCGCCGTGCGCTCCCTGCGCGTGAACAAGCTGCGCAGCGCGCTCACGATGCTCGGCATCATCATCGGCGTCGGCGCGGTGATCACGATGGTCGCCGTCGGCGCCGGCGCCCAGGCGCGGGTGGCCGAGCAGATCCAGAGCCTCGGCTCCAACCTCATCATCGTGCTGTCCGGCTCGGTGACCTCGAGCGGCATCCGCATGGGCACCGGCTCCCAGCAGACGATCACCGAGGACGACTCGGCGGCGATCGCGCGCGAGGTCCCGGCCGTGCAGGTCTCGGCGCCCTCGGTGCGCGGCACCGCCCAGGTCGTCTTCGGCAACCTGAACTGGTCCACCGCGATCCAGGGCATCACGCCCGACTACCTGGAGGCGCGCGACTGGCCGGTGGTGGGCGGCCGGCCCTTCGGCTCCGAGGACGTGGACGGCGCCACCAAGGTGGCCCTGGTCGGCCAGACGACCGCGCTCAACCTCTTCGGCGACGCCGACCCGATCGGCCAGATCGTCCGCATCAAGAAGGTGCCGTTCACGGTCGTGGGCCTGCTCGATCGCAAGGGCCAGAACTCCTGGGGCCAGGACCAGGACGACATCATCCTGATCCCCATCTCGACGGCGAAGAAGAAGGTCCTCGGCAAGAGCAACACCAACCCGAGGGCGGTCGCCTCGATCTCGATCAAGATCCGCGCGGACGAGGACATGGACGAGGCGCAGACCCAGATCCGCGAGCTGCTGCGCCAGCGCCATCGCCTGCAGGGCTACCAGGACGACGACTTCTGGCTGCGCAACCTCTCCGAGGTGCTGCAGACGCAGGAGGAGTCCTCGAAGGTGATGACCTACCTGCTGGCGGCGATCGCCTCGGTCTCGCTGCTGGTCGGCGGCATTGGCATCATGAACATCATGCTGGTCTCGGTCACCGAGCGCACGCGCGAGATCGGGCTGCGCATGGCCGTCGGCGCCCGCGGGCGTGACATCCTCGGCCAGTTCCTGATCGAGGCGGTGACGCTCTCGCTGATCGGCGGCGTGGTGGGCATCGCCGCCGGGCTGGGCGGCGCCGGGGCGCTCAGCTACTTTGCCGAGTGGCGGACGCTGGTGGCGCCCGAGGCGATCGCGCTCGCCTTCGGCTTCGCCGCCGCCGTCGGCGTGTTCTTCGGCTTCTACCCCGCTCGCAAGGCCGCGCGTCTCGATCCGATCGAGGCGTTGCGCTACGAGTGAGCGGCGGCGGTCAGGCCGCCGGGTCCAGCCCCCGCGCGAACGCGCCCTCGAGGTCGATCGGCTCCAGGCCCGTCGCCCAGTACCCGGCCGAGGCGTGGGCGCAAGGCGCGGGCCCGCGAGGCCGGGTCTGCTATCGTGAGCGTCGATGCACCGACGCCGCCAGCGCGCCACGACGTCCCGCCGCCGGCGCGCGCCCGCTCCGCGTCCCGTCACCTCC
>DASSLH010000068.1:0-4085 GCA_035689625.1 Candidatus Methylomirabilota bacterium
CTCGGCGCCAGCGTCCCGGGCCGGGCATGGGCGGGCGCACACCTGGGCGACGCGGCGCGGCGCACGCTCGGCACGACGCTGCTGCTGGCGATCCCGATCCTCGGCTACTGTCTGTTCGGCGAGACGCGCGCGGTGATCGCCGCCGAGGAGCCCGGCGCCTCGCACCTTTTCCGCGAGCTCCTGCGCGGCGGCTACGCCGTCTTCTTCTGGTCCGATCTGCTGATCGCGGTCGGCCTGCCGCTGGCGCTGATCGCGTCGACGCGGACCCCGACGGCGCTGCGCCTCGGCGTCGCGGGTGGCTGCATGGCGGTGGCCGTGCTCCTCGAGCGGGGCACCCTCGTCGTCGCGCTGCTGCTGGGGCACGCCCACCGGCTCTACAGCGCGGGGGGCTACGCGCCGGGCCTGGACGAGATCGCGGCGACCGGCGCCGTCTACCTCGCCGGCCTGCTCGCCTTCGTCGCGCTCGCCGGCCGCCGGCTCGGCCGGCGGCGCTGAGCCCACGCGCCGTCGCTCACGGCCGCGGAGCGGTGAGCGCTTCGGCCTCATCGAACTCGTTGGCCGCCAGCTGCTTGAGCCCGGTGCGGTCGTAGACGTGGCCCAGGAGCAGGCGCAGCGTCGGCTCCTCGGGGTCGGCGGCGATGGCGGTGACGAGCTCGCGCCGGGCGTCGGCGTAGAGGCTTTCCTCGAACAGCAGCCCAGCCCGCATGAGCGCCAGCGTCGCCGGCGGATAGCCCGTGGCCGTGGCCGGTGTGAGCGTGGCCAGCGCGTCCTTGACACGGGCGGCGTCGGCGGGCGGCGCGAGGTCGAACGACGCGCGCTGCACGCCGTGCTCGCGTGTCTCCAGCTCCCAGGTGTAGCGCACGCCCGGCTGCAGCGCCGGCGCGCCGGCGGGATAGGCTAGCGGCTTGCGCTCGAGATCGGCCTGCTCCCAGAGGACCGCGCCCTGCGGATCGAGCAGGCGCACGCGGTACTTCAGCCGCTCGGAGCCGAGCCACTCGAAGGTCAGCGCGCCCGGCAGCACCCGGCTGTCGCGCGGCGAGAGGATCACCGGCGGCTGCGCGCGCACGCTGCGCACCGACAGCGACTGGTACGTCTTCTCGCGCTGCTGGCCGAGCAGGAAGTTGGTGACGTTGCCGAGGATGCCCATCGCGCGATCGCCCGCGCCCGGCCCGCTCTGCGCCTGCACCGTGAACGGCGAGTTGCTCTGGGTGACGAGCTGGGTGCCGCGCCCGCCGGTGAAGACGAGGACGGCGCGGCCCTCGCCCACCACGCGCACCTGGTCGCCCGCCCGTAGCGAGAGCAGCGGCCGCGGCGCCTGCCAGTCGGCGTCGGCGGCGGTCTTGACCTCGACCTTGCCGCGCTTGATCTGGATCTCCGTCAGCACCGCCAGGGGCTCCTGCGCCCACGCCGGCGCCACGGCCAGCAGCAGCATCGTCGCGACGAGGATCACCGCGCTCGCAGCCTTCATCGTTGGCTCCCTCCGTCGATGAGCACCTCGTAGACCCGGACCTTCTCGACCCGTCCCTTGACCGCGATGGGGCCGCAGTCGCGCACGCGCACCCGATCGCCCAGCTTGGCCAGCGTCTCCTCGGTGACCAGCACCGTGGTGCCGAGCTCCTTGTTGAGCCCCTCCACGCGCGAGGCCACGTTGACCGGATCGCCGATGACCGTGTACTTGATCCGATCGCGCCCGCCCACGTTGCCCGCGAACACGAAGCCGGTGTGGATGCCGATGCCCATGCGGAGGTTCGGCAGCCCGGCCTTCGACCAGCGCTCGTTCAGCGCGTCCAGCGCGCGGCTCATGTCGAGCGCGCTCTGCACGGCATTCCAGGCATGCTCGGGATCGGCCACCGGCGCCCCGAACACCCCCATGACGGCGTCGCCCACGAAGTCGTTGATCGTCCCGCGGTGGGCGAAGATCGCGTTGGTCATGGCGTCGAAGTACTCGTTGAGGTGGGCGGCGATGCGCTCGGGCTGCATCTGCTCGGACAGCGTGGTGAACCCGCGCAGGTCCGAGAAGAGGATCGAGACTTCCCGGTGCTCGCCGCGCAGGCTCGGCGCGTCGGCCAGGACCTCGGCCATGACTTCGCGCGAGAGATAACGCGCGAACGAGTCGCGGAAGCGCCGGCGCTCGAGGGCGTCGCTGCCGATGCCCATCAGCGAGGCGGCCGCCACCGGGAGCACGAAGTCGATCCAGTAGCCGCCGCGGTCGAACGCCCACCACGCCGCCGGGATGCCGAGCGCCAGCGAGCCGGCCACGCACAGCAGCGTGCCGGTCAGCGGCCGCAGCGAGCTCAGCACCAGGCCGGCGACCAGCACGACGCTGGCGTTGATCAGCAGGCTGCCGAACCAGGCGGTGGGCCGGATGAAGCGCCGGGTGGCCAGCATGTGGGCGACGTTGGCGTGCACCTCCACGCCCGGCATGATGCCGTGGGGTGTCTTGTAGGAGTCGCGGCCGGCCTCGAAGGTGCCCCCGAGCAGCACGATGCGCCCGCGCAGCGGGTTGTCGGCCGGCGGCTCGTTGCCGGGGTCCCCGGCCTGGGCCAGCACGTCGCTGGGGATCGTCATGAAGCTGTTCACCGGTCCTACGTAGTTGATGGGCCAGCTGGATCCGTCGCGGGCGACCACGGGCGGCGTCCCCCGCGCGTCGAGCGCGCCGGCGCGGGCCCGCGGCAGCGGCAGCGGCGTGCCGGTGGCGAGCGCCGTCGTCAGCGCGCCGCCGTCCAGGCCCGCCATGCGTGCGGCGACGGCCAGGCCCAGCGAGGCCATGGGCGGCTGCCCCGGCGCGACGATGACGGGCTCCACCCGGCGGATGACGTTGTCCTCGTCCTGCGGCACGTCGGGCACGGCCAGCAGCACCGAGCCGCCGAGCGCGCGGGCGCCGAGCGGCGTGTCGTCGTCGGACAGCGGCCCCAGCAGCACGACGCGGCTGAGCCCGCCGTCGTTGAACTCGCGGATCGCCCTGGCCAGCGCGGCGTCGGCCTCGCGCGTGGTCGGCGTGTCGAAGCGGATGTCCACGCCCACGACGGCGGCGCCGCTCCTGGCGATGCCGCGGATGACGCGCGCCAGGTAGTCGCGCGGGATCGGCGTGCGCCCGCCGAAGCCCTCGAACGCCGCCTTGTCGATGGCCACGATGCGGACGTCGGACGGGTACTGGCGCCCCTGCAGCTTCTGCAGCATGTCGAGCGCGCTCGCCTGCCAGCCCTCCAGGTAGCCGAGGGACGAGGCGGCGGTGACCAGCACGCTGGCCGTGAGGCCGACGACCCAGAGCTGGACGAGACGGCGGCGCCGCTGGCGCCACCAGGCCAGGAGTCCGCTCACCGGGCGCGCACTTTGGTCAGCGGCAGCACGCCCTCGAGCTCGCCTTTCATCATCGGGTGCTGGTTGCCGCCGACGGCGCGCGACTTACGGCTCACCTGCTGCTCGACGAACTCGTAGAGCTCCTGCAGGCTGACGATGCCGTCGCGGTTGAGGTCGGCGGCGCCGCGCAGCCCCTCGGTGAGGAAGTAGGTGAAGATGCCGTGGCCCAGCTCCGGCAACTCGACCGAGACCTCGGCCGGGCGCGAGGCGGTGACGATCGCGCGGCCCTTGGAGCGCGTGAGCCGCTCGAGGAACAGGTCGTCCACCGCGCCCGCGCGCGTCTTCTTCGAGGCGAACGTCCGGCCGCCGGCGGCGCCGCTGTAGCAGGCGTCCAGGAACATCACCACGCGTTCGGCCTCGATGCGCCCGAAGATCGTCTGCAGGTCGTCCATCGGCAGCGCGGTGGAGAACAGGTCGTCGGGGTCGGCGTCGCTGGGGATCAGGTACTTGGCCAGCCCGTCGCGCTCGATGCCGCGCGGATCGACCTCGGGCGCGCCGTGGCCGGCGAAGTAGACGATGACCGTGTCGTCCTTGTGCGCCGAGCGGGCCAGGAACGTGCCAAGCGCGTACTTGACGTTGCGGAGCGTCGGCTTGCGCTCGGTGCGATCGGTCAGCAGCAGCACGTGGTCCTTCTTGAAGCCGCCCGTCGTCATGAGGACCTCGTACACCGAGTCGGCGTCGCTCACCGAGTACTTGAGATAGGGGATCCCCGGATTGTCGTAGCG
>DASSLH010000069.1:0-6466 GCA_035689625.1 Candidatus Methylomirabilota bacterium
CGCTGCCGGCCGCACCCGCGCCGCCGCCGGCACCCGCGCCACCACCGGCGCCGCCGCCGCCGGAGCCCCAGGCCAGCACGCTCTCCGCGTACACGAGCGCGCTGGCGAGCATGATCATGACGACCAGGAATCTCTTCATCACGTGCCCCTTTCGTCGAGCGAAGTGTGTCGCTCGTACAGAGCGGAGCAACGCCGGTGCCAGCACGTCACGCCGGGCGCGGTGCGCGCGGCCTGCATGTCATTGCGCACTCGGCGGGGCTACAATGTGGCGCGATGACGCGCCCGCGCACGGAGTCGAAGACGGACGCGAATCTGCTGGTGGCGCTCGCCGGCGAGGCGGACGCCAATCGGCGCTATCTCGCCTACGGCATCAAGGCCCTCAACGAGGGCCGCGCGGACATCGCGCAGCTGTTCTTCGAGGCGGCCGGCGCCGAGACGATCCACGCGCTGAATCACCTGACGACGATGGGCGCCGTCGGCACCACGCGCGAGAACCTCGAGCGCGCGGCGACCGGGGAGGTCGAGGAGATCGAGATCGTGCTGCCGCGGATGATCCGCGACGCCGAGGAGGACGGACGCCCCGACGCCGCCGCGTCGTTCCGCCTGGCCCTCGAGCGCGAGCGGCACCACCGCGACATGTTCAAGGCCGCCCTCGCCCAGTTCGATCGCGTCGTCGGCTCCCGCGGCGCCCCCGGCGTCCTCGACGCGCGAAGCCCGGCCGACAGCGTGGCCAGCACCACGAGGGCGGGAGCGCCCGTTGTCGCGCCTGGCGCGAACCGGGGGGGAGACGGGGGGGGCGCCTCGACCCCCCCGTCCTTCACGAGCAGGGGCGGAATTCCGACCGCCACGCATGATCCGGGCAGCGCCGGAATTCCGGCCGCCACGCATGAGCCGGCGCCGTCCGGTCGGCGGCAGCACATCAGCGAGCTGCAGACGGAGAGCTCGCGGATCGAGCGCCTGTCGTCCATCCGCGAGATCGTGTTCGGCGCCCAGGACGCGCTCGTGTCCACGTTCGCGGTGGTGGCGGGCCTGGCCGCCGCCGGCCTCGGTCACCTGGTCGTCCTGCTGGGCGGCCTCGTGTCCGCGGTGGCCGGCGTGCTGGCGATGTCGATCGGCACGTTCCTCGCCTCCCGGGCCCAGCGGCAGCTCTACGAGACGGAGCTGGCGCGCGAGCAGCGGGAGATCCGCGAGCATCCCGGCGAGGAGATCGCCGAGCTGATGGCCGCGCTCGTCGGCCGCGGCATGGCGCGCGCCGACGCCATCGAGGTCGCGCGGCGCATCGCGCGCCATCCGAACCTGCTGCTGGACACGCTGGGGATCTTCGAGCTGGGGCTGGCGCCGCAGCGGCTGGGCACCCCCGTGCGCGACGCGTTCGTGATGGCGATGGCCTTCGGCGTGGCCTCGCTGGTGCCGCTGCTGCCGTTCGTGCTGGGCCAGGTGCTGCCGGCGCTGGCGGTCTCCGGCGGGCTCACGCTCGTCGCGCTGTTCATCGTCGGCATCGTCAAGGCGCGCGTGGCGGGCGTGTCGGCGGTGCGCTCCGGCCTCGAGGTCGCCGTGCTGGCCGCCGGCTCGGGCGCCCTCAGCTTCGGCCTGGGCCGGCTCGCCTCGCTGCTGCTCGGCGTCGAGGTGCGCTGATGCGCGGCATCGAGGGCGAGCAGACGCTGCTGCGCCTGGTCCTCAGCGAGTCGCGCAGCCACGACGGCCGGCCGCTGTTCCGCAAGCTGCTGGAGGTCCTGCGCGAGGAGGGCCTGGCCGGGGCGACCGTCATCAAGGGCATCGCCGGCTTCGGTCATGACCGCGACATCCACACGGTCGCCATCGAGGTCGCTGCCGTGGGGCTGCCGCTGACGATCGAGGTCGTGGACACGCCCCAGCACATCGAGCACGTGCTGCCGAAGCTCGAGGCGCTGATGGACGGCGGCGTCATCATGCTCGAGCGCGCGCACGTGATCCGCTACGCGCCGCCCTCGTAGCGCACGACCCGCACCTTCTCGAGCGTGATGAGCCCGCCGCTCATCATGCGGTCCACGTCGCCCAGCACCCCGTCGATGCGCTCCTGGCTGTCCACCACCTCGATGACGATCGGCAGGTCCTGCGACAGCCGCAACACGTGCGCCTCGTGCACGATCGAGGTGGCGCCGAAGCCGGCCACGCCCTGCACCACGGTGGCGCCGGCCAGGCCCTTGGCGCGGAACAGCTCGAGCAGCGCGGTGAATAGCGGCTTGCGCTCCCAGCGGTCGGATTGCCCGATGAAGATGCGCATGAGAACCTGCTCGCCCTCCACCCGGCGCATCGCTAACCCCTCAGCGTGACGAGCATGCGGCCGACGCCCATGCCGAGGAAGCACAGGGCCAGGCAGATCACCGTCGTGACGACGACGTTGAGCAGCGCCTGGCTCCAGGCGCCCAGCTCCAGCAGCTGCACGGTCTCGTAGCTGAACGTCGAGTACGTCGTCAGGCCGCCCATCATCCCGGTCGTGAGGAACAGCCGCGTGTGGTCGGGAATGAGCAGCGCCTCGGTGCCGAGCTGCTGGACGAAGCCGATGACGAACGCGCCGGTGAGGTTGACGATGAGCGTGCCATAGGGGAACTCGGTGCCCAGCCAGCGGGCGGCGAGCACGGAGGTCAGGTAGCGCAGCAGCGTGCCGATGGCGCCGCCGAACGTGATGAGCAGGGCGCGCTCCACGGCGCCATGATAGCCGACAACGGCGGCGCGCCCTGCGCTCAGTGCATGTGGCCCGGGGCCTGGCCGCGCGCCAGCGCCAGGTGGTGGGGACCGTGATGACCGCCCTCGGTCAGCAGTCCCGCGAAGCCGAGCCCGCGCAGGCGGGCGACGGCCTTCGCGTCGCCGGCGTTCTTCGCCGTCACCGTGAGCCTCACGCCGCCGGCGATCGGCTCGGCCTTGGCGGCATAGGCGGGCAGGGCGTCCAGCTCGTGGGCGTGCGCCGGCAGCATCGCGCGAATCGCCTGCTCCGTGCGGCCGCTGCCGGTGACGTCCATGGCCAGGCCACCCGGCACCGGCGCCTGCGTCACGGTGGCGCGCAGCAGCACCTCGTCCATGTCGATCAGGTGCTGGCGCACGCGCTCGAGGTCCACGCGGCTCCAGTCGGTGTCCGGATCGGCGTCGAGCACGCGCACGACCTCGGCCAGCGCGGCGAACGCCGCCTGTCCCGGCTGGCTCGTCTCGGCGGCCATCGCGCCATGCCCCATCGCGCCGTGGGGCATCGCGCCGGGCGGCATCGGATGCGGCATCGAGGGCCCCTGGGCGAGGGCGAGCGGGCTGGCGACGGCAGCGCCGAGCAGCAGCGCGGCCAGCGTACGGGCAATCCTGGACATGGCGGCCTCCTGGCGGCGAGATCTGGGTGCAGTATCCGGCGGCGACGCCGGCCGGCGCTATGACTTAGGTCACTCGCCCTCGGCCAGCGCCTCGAGGCGGGCGGGGTCGCGCACGATGACACGTCGGCCGCTGCGCGCGATGACGCCGTCGCGCTCGAGGTCGGCCAGCGCGCGCGCGACCAGCTCGCGCACGGTGCCCAGGCGGGCGGCGAGCTGCGCGTGCGTGAGCGAGAGATCGAGCTCGAGCGCGGTGGAGCGCGCGCGGGGGACGGCGTTGGCCACCAGGTAGCGGGCGAGGCGCTCGCGCACGGGGCGGAAGGCCAGGTCGCCGACGATGCCGGCGAAGCGCCGCACGCGCCGCGCCAGCGCCTCCAGCATCGCGAGCGCGACCGCGGGATGGCGGCGGCAGAGCGCCAGGACCTCGGTGCGCGGCAGGAACAGCGCGCGGGTGGGCTCGAGCGCGACGGCGGAGGCGATGTAGCCGCCACCGTCGAAGAGCGGCCCTTCGCCCAGCGTGGCGCCGGGCCCCTCGGTGTGGAAGACCTGCTCGCGGCCGCGCCGCGACACCTGGCGCACCTCGACCCGACCGCTGCCGAGCACGAAGAGGCCGCCGGCCGGCGCGCCCTCCTCGAACAGCGTCTCGCCGCGTCTCAGCGTGCGCGAGACCGCGCGCCGGGCGAGCGCCGCCAGCTCGCCGGCCGGCAGCGAGCGGAAGTAGCCGACGCGGCCGAGCAGCGCGGCATCCGCCGCGGGCCCGCGCGGCTCAGCGCGCGGCGTACGCGTCCGGCCGGCGGGCGAACGCGGCGGCACAGGGCTCCGAGCAGAAGTACCGCACGATTCCCTCGTGCGAGGCGCTGGCCACGGCGCTGGCCGGCGTGAGCTGCATCTGGCAGACGGGATCGATGACGACGGCGGCGCCGGCCGGCGCGGTGATCTCGAAGAGCGCCAGCGGCTCCGCCAGATGCCGCAGGGCGACCGGGCCCAGCGGCTGCACCGTCACGCCGGGCAGGCCTCGCGCCGCGTGCGCGACCGTTTCCGTGCAGAGCACCTGGCCGGGCGCGGCCCGGTCCACGACCCGGGCGGCGACGTTGAGGGCGGCGCCGTAGTAGGCGCCGTCACGCTCGAGCACGCGCCCCTGGTGCACCCCGGCCCGCACGCGGGGAAACATCGGCTCGCGGGCGACCGCCTCCCGCAGCCGCAACGCCGTCAGGACGGCGTCGCGCGGAGCGTCGGCGGCGAAGACGAGCTGGTCGCCCGCGCGCTCCACGAGGCGCGCCGCCGGCATCCGGGCGGCGTCGGCGACGGCCAGGTAGCGGTCGATCACGCCGGCCGCCTCCCGGCTGCCGTGCGCCTCGGTCAGCGCGACATACCCGGAGAGGTCGGCCAGCGTGAACGCGACGTCGCGCTCGACGTCGGTCACTTGGTGGCGGCGCTGCTCTCCAGCGTCTTGGCGTGCTTGAGCAGCACGTCGCCGACCGCCTTCATGATCTCGCCGCGCAGCTGCAGCATCTGCGCGAGCGTCTTGGGATCGGCGTGCATCATCTCCATCATCCCGGGGTCCATCATGCCGCCGCCCATCATGCCCATGCCCATCCCGCGCCCGCCCATCATCCCCATGCCCGGCCCCATCATGCCGCCGCTCATCATCCCGCGGCCCATCATCATCGAGCACATGTCCATCATGTCGCCGTGCTGCATCGTGTCGCCGTGGTGCATGCCGCCCATCGGCCCGCCGGCCGGCGGCTGCGTCGAGGGCGCCGCCGGTTGCTGGGCGAGGGCGCTGCCGGCGCCGAGCATCACGAGCATCACCACTGCCAGGGTCAGGATCGTCGTCTTCATTGCGCTTCCTCCTCTGAGCCGCGTGGTTCGGTGCGTGGCGCATGCGCGCGCGGCCGGGGTCGCCGCGACGGGGCTGCCCCACGGCGAGGCGCTGCCGCCGCACCGTGCTGCGCGGGGACCCGGCGCGCATCGCTCGTTTGCCTCATGCCGGTGAGGCATTCGGCGCCCCGCGCTCCCGGCGCCGGCGCGGTACGAAGCTTGAAATGGTCGCCGGCCATGGACTGGATGATGATGTGGCCCGGTGAGGGTCTGGAGCCGTGGTTCCAGGCGTGGATCGAGAACTTCGTGACGTTCGCGGCGGTGCCCGGCGTGGCCGCGCTGCTGGTCGTGGGCCTGCTCGGCTGGCGCGCCAGCGGCCTGGTGCGCCGTCGCTTCTGGTGCCCCTTCGCGGAGCGTGAGGTGGAGGTCGAGTTCAGGCGCCGCGGCTGGCTGCGCGGGCCGGAGTCCGTCGTCGCCTGCTCGGCGTTCGAGTGCGGCGAGGGGATCGCCTGCCGCCGCCGCTGCCTCGACGTGACCGTGCGACGGCAGTGGGAGCCGCCGCTGCCGATCTGGGCCGGACACCGGCGCGGCTAGCGGGCCAGGTAGCGGGATAGCGCCGCGCCCTCGCGCTCGCGCAGGGCGACGGCCACGCGCAGCTGCTCGAGGTACTGCTCGAGCGTCTTGCCGCCGAAGTCGATCTTCCGCTCCTGCAGGAAGCGGTGCACGTCCGCCTCCCACTCGGGTGTGGCCAGGCCGATCACGCCCTCGGCCATGCGCCGCAGGCCGTGCTTGGGATAGAGCCGGTCCATCGTCTCCCACTGCTTCGTGACGAACGTCCACGCCTGCTCGCGCGCGTGCACCAGCATCAGCATCGTGCGCACGATGAACGGCGCGTCCTGGGTGCGGATCTCGCCGTTGATCGCGCGGGCCAGCGTCTGCTCCACCAGCGCCGGCTGCGGGAAGGCGGTCAGCGCGTAGAGGTAGCGCTGCTCCTCCTGGGGCGTGCTCGCCGAGCGGAAGCGCTCGAGGAACGCCTCGTAGCGCGCCTGGTCGCCGGCGTGCGCCACCACGGCGATCAGCGCGGGCAGCACGTTGGGATCGACGGCGGCGCCGCCCAGGTGGCCCTCGTAGAGCTCGGCGGCCCGGGCCTGCACCTCGCGGTCGTTGCCGAGCGTGCCGAGCGCGCGCACGAGATCGCCGCGCAGCTGGCGCGTGAGCTCGTCCTCGCCGGCGCGCGGCGTCCAGCCGAGCGCCCGGAACGCCGCGCCGGCGCGGTCACGCACCAGCGCCTCCAGCCCCGGGCGGTCGGCGGC
>DASSLH010000070.1:0-5597 GCA_035689625.1 Candidatus Methylomirabilota bacterium
ACAGGTCTACGACTCCGGCGACTATGGCGCGGTGCTCGAGCGCGCGCTGGCGGCCGCCGACTACACCGGGCTGCGGCGCCGCCAGGCCGAGCGCCGGCGCGCCGGCGAGCTGGTCGGCCTCGGGCTGTCGCTGTACGTCGAGCCGGCCGCGCTCGGCTGGGAGAGCGGCGTCGTGCGCGTGGAGCGCAGCGGTGCGGTCACCGCCATCACGGGCTCGAGCCCGCACGGGCAGGGCCACGAGACGACGTTCGCGCAGATCGTGGCCGAGCACCTCGGCGTGGACGCCGCCGCCGTGACCGTTCGCCACGGCGACACGCAGGGCGCCCCGCACGGCTCGGGCACCGCCGGCAGCCGCAGCACCGCGCTCGGCGGCGGCGCGCTGGTGCTGGCCGCGCGCGACGTGCGCGACAAGGGCCGCCGGATCGCCGCCGTGCTGCTGGAAGCCGCCGCCGCCGACGTCGTCGCCGCGCCCGGCGGCTTTCACGTGGTCGGCGCCGCCGACCGCGCGGTGATCTGGCGCGCGGTGGCCGAGGCCGCCTACCGCATGGGCGCCCTGCCCCGAGACATCGAGCCGGGGCTGGAAGCGACGCGCTTCTTCGAGCCGTCCGGGGAGGTGTGGAGCTCGGGCGCGTTCGTCGTCGCCCTGCGCGTGGAGCGCGAGACCGGGGTGATCGTGCCCGAGCGCATCGTGTGGGTGGACGACGCCGGCACGATCGTCAACCCGCTGCTGGCCGACGGACAGCTGGAGGGCTCGCTGGCCCAGGCCTGGGGCCAGATCATGATGGAGGCGATCGCCTTCGACGCCGACGGCCACGTGCTCACCGGCAGCCTCATGGACTACGCGCTGCCGCGCGCCGACGAGGTGCCCGTCGCCGAGATCCTGCATCACGACACGCCCTCGCCGCTGAACCCGCTGGGCGCCAAGGGGCTGGGCGAGGCCGGGACGATCGGCCTGCCGCCCGCCGTCGTCAACGCGGTGGTGGACGCGCTGGCCCCGCTCGGCGTGCGCCACGTGAACATGCCGCTCACGCCCGCCCGGATCTGGGCGGCGATCGGCGGGCGCTGACGGCCGACGGCCCTCGCCGGTCGCGCGGAGGCGCGTGACCCGCATGGTAGACTTTTCCCGTCTATGGCCATCCTGAAGGTCGCCCGCCTGGGACATCCGGTGCTGCGAATGAAGGCGCAGCCGGTGCCGGTCGAGCGGATCGGCGCCCCCGACGTGCAGCGGCTCATCGACGACATGATCGAGACGATGCACGAGTACGACGGTGCCGGGCTGGCCGGCAACCAGGTCCACGAGCTGCTGCAGATCGCCGTCATCGAGGTCCAGGCCAACCCGCGCTACCCGGACGCGCCGGTGGTCCCGCTCACCGTCGTCGTCAACCCGGTTGTCACGGCGCTGACCGAGGACACCGAGGACGGCTGGGAGGGCTGCCTGTCGGTGCCCGACATGCGCGGCATGGTGCCCCGCTACACCGCCGTGCGGCTGGAGTGCTACGACCGCGAGGCCAACCGCGTGAGCCTGGTCGCCAAGGACTTCTTCGCCCGCGTGATCCAGCACGAGACCGACCACCTCAACGGGATCGTGTACATCGACCGCATGCGCGACCTCCGGACCCTCAGCCACATCGCCGAGTGGAACAGGCACTGGCTGGGGGTTCGCGAGCAGAATGACTAGCGCCGAGGGCGCGGTGATCGCGGTGGTCCGCGATCTGTTCTTCGTCGCCCGCATCCGGGAGACGGCCAGGCTCGCCGGCGTGCCGCTCGTCTTCGCCCGGACTCCCGACGAGCTGGCGGCGCGGCTGGCCGAGCCCGCGCGCTTCGTGCTGCTCGACCTCACCGGCGGCTTCGAGTACGAGCCGCTCTTCGCCGCCGCCGAGGCCGCCGGCGTCCCGGTGCTGGCCTTCACGACGCACGCGCTGGCGAAGCAGACGCAGCCGCTGCACGCGCGCTGCCGGCGGGTGGTGACGAAGGAGACGCTCACCCAGGAGCTGCCCACGCTGCTGCGCGAGGGGGTGGCGGCGTGACGGCCGCCGAGTTCGTCGCCCGCCTGGAGGCCGACAACCAGGCCGCGCTGCGCGGCCTGGCGCCCGACGCCACGCTCACGCCCGAGGTGCAGGGCCCGCTCAACGTCCCCAACCTCCTGAAGGTCGCGCTCAAGAACGAGATCGAGGCGACCGAGATCGCCGCCCGCTGGCTCGTCACCACCGACGACGTGGCGGTGAAGCTCGCGCTGGCGCGCCAGGTCGGAGACGAGGCCAGGCACTACCGGCTGATCGCCGAGCGGCTGGGCGCGCTCGGCATCGACGCCGGCGCGCTCGACCCGCTGGCCGGCGGCTACGGGGCGCTGTTCAAGTACCTCGACACGCTGACGACGACGGTCGAGCGGGTGTCGGCGGGGCAGTTCACGCGCGAGGCGATCGCCGTCGTCAAGAACCGCCAGTTCATCGAGTTCTGCGAGCGGGTGGGGGACAAGGACACCGCCGCGCTCTACCGCGACACCATCGAGCCGGACGAGCGCTACCACCACGAGCTGGGCCGGCGGCTGCTGCTGCGGCTGGCGACCACGCCCGAGGCGCAGGCAGCGGCCGCGACGGCGGCCGGGCGCACGCTGGAGCTGGCCGAGGAGCTGCAGAGGAAGGCCCTGGCTACCGCCGGCATCCACCACGCGCCGGGCTGCTGACGAGGCGATGGATCCCGCGCTCCGCGCATTCGAGGAGCTCGTGAAGGCGCCGGAGACGGCCATCGACCTGGGGCGGGCGGCGCTGGCGGTCGCCCGCATCGAGCACCCGCAGCTGGACGAGGAGCGCGAGCTGGCGCGGCTGGACACGCTCGCCGCGCGGGTGGGCAGCGGGCGCGACGCCGGCGCCACGCTGGAGCGATTGCGGCGGCTGCTCTTCGATGAGGAGGGCTTCCGCGGCAACGACGGCGAGTACTACGATCCGCGCAACTCCTGCCTCAACGACGTCCTCGACCGCAAGCTCGGCATCCCGATCACGCTGTCCGTCCTCACGATGGAGGTCGGCCGCCGCGTGAAGCTCGACATCGCCGGCGTCGGCCTGCCCGGGCACTTCATCGTCAGCGCCGCGGTCGGCGCCCGGGCCGTGCTGCTCGATCCCTTCCACGGCGGCGGCGTGCTGACCCACGCGGCCGCCGCCGACGTCGCCGCGCGGGCGGTCGGGCGGCCGGTGAAGCTGGAGGAGGCGCACTGGACGCCGTGCACGCCGCGCCAGATCGTCGTGCGCATGCTGCGCAACCTCAAGACGATCTACGCGCGCGGCAAGGACTGGCCGCGCGCGCTGGCCGTGGTGGACCGCCTGCTGCTGGTCGATCCCGACACGCCGACCCACCTGCGCGATCGCGGCACCGTGCTCGTCAAGGCCGGGCGGCTCTGGGACGGCGCCGCCGAGTGGGAGCGCTACCTCGGCCGCCATCCGGGCGCCCAGGACGCGGAGTCCTTCCGCCAGGAGCTTCGTCGCGTGCGGCAGGAGCTGGGCTCGCGCAACTAGCGTGAGACGCGCGGCGGCCGCCTGGCTCGTGCTGGCTGCGCTGGCGACGTCGGCCTGCGCGACCCACCGCCTCGACGAGCCAGCGCTCTCGACCGAGACCGGGCGCGAGGCGGCCGCGCTGCTGGCGCGCGTGAGCCTCGAGGACGATCCGGCGCTGCTCGCGTACCTCACCGACCTCGGCCGCGGCCTCGGCGGTGCGTCGGTGACGGTCCACGTGGTGCGCGATCCTACGCTCGCCCTCTTCGCGCTGCCCGACGGTCACGTCTTCGTGCACACGGGGCTGCTGGCGGCCATGGACGACGAGGCCCAGCTGGCCGCGGTGCTCGCTCACGAGATCGCCCACGTGCTCGCCGGCGACGCGCTGGAGGCCGGCGAGCCGCGGCCGCCGGCGCCGTCGCTGGGCGGCGGCGCGGCGGCGAGCCCGACCGCGCGCGTGATCCACGCGCTCGATCTCCGGCTCGTCGCGCGCGCGGCGATGACGGGCTACGGCCGCCGCCGGGAGCGCGCCGCCGACGCCGCGAGCCTGGCCGTCATCATGCGTCGCGGCTGGGACCCGAGCGAGGCGCCGATCGCCTACGAGCGCCTGGCGGCGCGTGCCGCCGAGGACGAGGGGCGGGAGGTGTTCTTGCTCGGCAACCGCCATCGCTTGGCCGAGCGCGTCGAGAGCTGCCGCCCGCTCGTGACGACGATGCTGACGGCGATGACGTCTACGGTGCTACGGAAGAACAGCGAGGCGTTCGCGCGCGTGTGGCCGCCCCTGCTTCGCGCCAACGGCGAGGCCGAGATGCGCCGCGGAGACTTCGCGCGGGCCCAGCCAGAGCTCGAGCGCGCGCTGGCTGCCGCCCCCGACGACGCGCGTTCGCTGCTCGCGCTGGGCGACCTGCACCGCCTGCGCGCCCAGCGCGCGGTCTCGGCCGACGCGCGGGCGGTGGACCTGGCGCTGGCCCACGACGCCTACGCCCGCGTGCTGACCACCGGCGCGGCGCCGGCGGACGTCCACCGGCGGCTCGGATTGCTGTACTACGACGAGCGCGAGCCCGTCCGCGCGCGCGAGGAGCTGGAGCGCTACCTGGCGCTGGCGCCGGGCGCCGCCGATGCGCCGCGCATCGCCGAATACCTGCAGGAGCTGACGCGATGACGAGGGACAGGCGCTGGGCGCTGTCGGTGCCGGTGGACGGCTTCACGCTGGCCGAGCACGCCGACCTCGCGCGCGAGGCCGAGCGGCTCGGCTACCGCGACGCCTGGTCGTACGAGTCCGACGGGCTCGACTGCTTCACGCCGCTGGCGCCGGTGGCGCTTGCGACCGGCCTGCGCGTGGGCACCGCCATCGCCAACGTCTTCACGCGCGGCCCGGCCACGCTCGCCATGTCGGCGGCCGGCATGGCGGAGCTGGCGCCGGGGCGCTTCTGCCTCGGCATCGGCGCCGGCTCGCAGCCGATCGTCGAGGCCTGGAACGGCGGCCGGTTCGCGCAGCCGGCCACGCGCGTGCGCGAGATGGCCCGCGTGCTGCGAGCGGCGCTGGCCGGCGAGCGCGTGGTGTTCCGCGGCAAGGCGCTGACGGTGGACGGCTTCCGCCTGAGCCGGCCACCGGCGCATCCGGTGCCGATCTACGTCGCCGCCCTGCGCGCCGGCATGCTGCAGGTGGCCGGCGAGGTGGGCGACGGCGTGATCCTCAACTGGCTGGCCGTCGAGGACGTCCCGCGCGTGGTGGGCGTGGTGCGCGAGACGGCCGCGCGCGCCGGGCGCGACCCGGCCGCCGTCGAGATCACCGCGCGGCTGCTGATCAACGTGGACCCGCCGGGCCCCGAGTCCGACGCCGGCGTGCGCCGCCACATCACCGCCTACCTCAACGTTCCGGTCTATCGCGCGTTCCAGGAGTGGCTGGGCCGCGGCGCCGCGCTGGCGCCGATGTGGGAAGCCTGGGAGAAGGGCGACCGCAAGGCGGCCGTGGCCGCCGTGCCCGGGAAGGTCATGGGCGATCTGATCGTGCGCGGCTCGATGGCCGAGATCCGCGCCCACGTGCAGCGCTACCTCGACGCCGGCATCGAGACCGCGTTCCTGCAGGTCTCCACGCTGGAGTCCGATCCG
>DASSLH010000071.1:0-5948 GCA_035689625.1 Candidatus Methylomirabilota bacterium
TGAACGTCACGGGGTCGTCGGCCGTGCGCCGCCTGTGGTACTCCAGCGCGCGACGGGCGACGTCCAGGAACGCCGCGCGGCCGGTGGCGCGGTGCGCCTCGGCAAAGCCGGAGGCGCACCAGGCGAGCCCGCGGCTCCAGCAGCCGTCGTCGTGGTGCCCCTGGTGCGTGTGTCGCCTCACGGGCTGGCCCGTCGCCGGGTCGAAGTGCACCGATTGCACGCAGGAGCCGTCGGGACGGACGTGCCAGGCGGCGGTCTGCGCGGCGTGGGCGAGCGCGACGTCGCGGTAGCGCGCCTGCCCCGTCTCCCGCGCGGCCCACCACAGCACCTGCAGGTTCATCATGCAGTCGATCGTGACGTCGTCGATGCCCGAGGAGACTTCCGCGTGGACGCCGACCGGGATGACGCGCGCGCGGGGGTGCCACATCGCCACCAGGCGGTCGGCACAGGCGAGCCCCAGGTCGCGCAAGAGCGGCGCGCCGGTGATCGGCCAGCCCAGCACCGCGGAGTAATAGAAGAGGAACCCGATGTCGTGCGTCTGGGTGGCCTCGCGGCCGCGCAGGCGCTCCGTCCATTCGAGCCCCCAGTCGCGGTAGCGCGCGTCCGCGGTGAGTCGGTAGGCCAGCCAGCAGAGACCGACCCAGAAGCCGTCGGTCCAGACGCCGCCGGGCTTCGACGCCCAGCGGCCGGTCGTTCCGTCGGCGGCATGAGGAAACGCCGGACGCAGGGCGGCGGCGGTGCCGTCGATGCGCGCCAGCAGGCGGGCCTGCGCGTCGGCGACGAGCGAGCCGGGCAGCCGCTCGGCCGCGCGCGGGGCGCTCACCGCAGCCCTCCGCACGTCCGGCGGACCACCAGGGTCGGGCGGATCACGTACTGGAACGGCTCGCGGGCGAAGCGCGCCGGATCCTGCGCGATCTCGAGCATCCACGTCGCCGCCAGCTGCGCCATCTCCGCGGCGTGCTGCGACACCGTCGTGAGCTGGATGTTGTGGTGCGCGGCGATCTCGATGTCGTCGATGCCGGCGACCGCCAGCGCGGCCGGCACCTCCACGCCGTGCTCGCCGGCCGCCTGCAGGATGCTGAGCGCCATGACGTCGCTGGTGCCGATCAGCGCCGTCGGCCGCCGCGGATGCCTGAGCAGCGTCTCGGCCACCCGCAGCGCCGCCCGCGACTCGTAGCGGCCGTCGGCGACGAGCTCCTCGTCGGCCTCGATGCCGGCCTCGTCGAGCGCCGCGCGGTACCCGGCCAGCCGCTCCTGCGCCGTCGAGGCCTCCAGCGGGCCCGTGATGAAGCCGATGCGGCGGTGGCCAAGCCCGATGAGGTGGGCGGTGACGTCACGGGCGGCCCGGACGTTGTCGGCGACGACGTAGCTGCCGCGCCCCGAGCGCAGTCGCCGGTTGTACTGCAGGCATGGATAGCCCGACTCGATCAGCGCGCCCGGCATGGCGTCGTCGAGCAGCACCGAGCCGAAGACGATGCCGTCGACGCGCCGGTGCCGCAGGAGGTCGATCTGCTTCTCGTGCAGCGCCGGCAGGTCTTCCGAGTTGCACAGGATGACGTTGTAGCCACGGCCCTGGCAGACGTCGATGATGACCTTCGCGGTCTCGGCGTACAGCGGGTTGGTGATGTCGGGAACGATCAGCCCCAGCGTGCCCGTGCGGCGGCGCAGGAGCACGGCCGGCCCCGGCTCCAGCCGGCCGCGCGCCGCGCCGCCCAGGCTCTTGAGCACGCGCAGGCGCATGGCGTCGCTGACGGCCGGATGATGGTTCAGCACCCGCGAGATGGTGGCGGCGGACACGCCCGCCTTCCTCGCCAGGGCCTTCACGGTCGTCGCGCGGGGCCGCCGCATCGTTTCTGAAACCTTTCAGGAATCTACGCAGCAGCCCCGGCGGGGTCAAGCGCGAAATTCGGACGCTAGGCGCGCGCGGGGGCGCCGAAGCGCGGGTAGTCCGTGCTGTCGGTCAGCGCGGCCTCGCTGTCGGGCGCGATGCGCTCGGAGTAGTTCTGGGCGCCCTCGATGTCGTGCTCCCAGACCTCGCGCGGCAGCTCGTAGAGGATCTCGATGCCGTGGCCGTTGGGATCCTCGATGTACACGCTGTGCGTCATGCCGTGGTCGATACGCAGGTGGAACTTCACGCCGCGCGCCTTGAGGAACGCGATCTGCTTCAGCCAGCCGTCACGATCGGGATAGCAGATCGCCAGGTGGTTGACCCCGACGCCGGCCGGGGTCATGGACCAGTCGCGGGCGGGCCGGGGCAGCGCCTGGCCGTCGGGGATCTGGGCCAGCGCGAGATCGTGGTGGCTCACGTCGCCGTTGTCGCGCACGCCGCTGTAGAAGCGCATCTTCATCGTGCGCCCCGGCCGCGGCTTGAGCTCGGCCACGCAGCGGAAGCCGATGATCTCCGTCCAGAAGCGGTGCGACTCCTCGAGATCGCGGACGTTGAGGACGACGTGGTTGACGCCGCGGGGCGTCTGCGCGCGCTCGGCCATGGCCAGGCCCTCCTGCCGCCCGAGTATACCGGGCGTCAGCTGCGGTTGCGCAGCTTGGGGTCCCAGGCGTCGCGCAGCGTGTCGCCGAAGAGGTTGAAGGCGAGCACGGCCAGGCTGATGGCCAGCCCGGGGAAGATCGCCAGCCACGGCGCCTGCTCCATGAAGGCGCGGCCGGTGCTGCTGAGCATCAGCCCCCACGACGGCGTCGGCGGCTGGGTGCCCACGCCCAGGAACGACAGCGTGGCCTCGATGAGGATCGCGTTGCCGAGCCAGATGGACGCGATGATGAGGATCGGCGCGGTGACGTTGGGCAGGATGTGGCCGGCGATGATGCGCGGATGCCGGCAGCCGATGGCCTGGGCCGCCTCGACGTAGTGGTGCTGCTTGGCCGAGAGCACGGCGCCGCGCACGATCCGCGAGTTGCCGGGGATGATGACGATCGCGATGGCGATCATCGCGTTGGTGGTGTTCGGGCGCAGCACCGAGACGATCGCCAGCGCCAGCACCAGGCCGGGGATCGCCTGCACGGCGTCCATGAACCGCTGCAGGATCATGTCCACCCGCCCCTCGCAGTAGCCGCACACCAGGCCGATCAGCATGCCGGCGGCGGTGCCGATGCCGACGGCGAGCAGCCCGACCCACAGCGAGATGCGGGCGCCGTGGATGATGCGGCTGAACACGTCGCGGCCGATGTCGTCGGTGCCGAAGGGGTGCTCGCGGCTGGGCGCCGACAGGCGGATGTCCGGCTGCGGCGCCAGCGGGTCGTAGGGCGCCAGCACGTCGGCGAAGAGCGCCGTGAGCACCAGCACGACGATCAGAGCGGCCGACACCGCGCCGAGCGGCTTGCGGCGCGCCGCCTCCCACAGCTGGCGCGCCCGCGAGACCTTCTCGGCGGCCGGCTGCTCCGGCAGCGTCGCGACGCGCGGGATCACCGCGGACATGCGCGCCTCACCGGTAGCGGATCCGCGGATCGAGCCACGCGTAGGAGACGTCGACCAGCAGGTTGAGTGTGACGAGCGTGATGGCCACGAGCATGACGTTGGTCTGCACGACCGGGTAGTCGCGGTAGAGGATCGCCTCCACCGTCAGCCGGCCCATGCCGGGCAGCGCGAAGATCGACTCGACGACGAACGTGCCGGCCAGCAGCACGCCGAGCTGGCCGCCGACGATCGTGACCACCGGGATCAGCGCGTTCTTGAGCGCGTGCTTGTACACGACGATGCGGCCGGCCAGCCCCTTGGCCCACGCGGTGCGCACGTAGTCCTCGCGCAGCACCTCCAGCACCGTCGAGCGCGTCATGCGCATGGTGGCCGCCGACAGGCGAAAGCCCAGCACGGCGGCCGGCAGGAGGAACTGCTGCAGGTTGCGCAGCGGCGACTCCCAGAGGCTCGTGTAGCCGATGGGCGGGATCCAGTGGAACCAGAGCGCGGCGAAGGTGATGACCAGCGTGGCCAGCCAGAAGTCCGGCAACGAGAGGCCCGACACCGCCACCACGCGGCCGACGTAATCGGGCGCGCTGTCCTGGCGGGTGGCCGAGATGACGCCGATGGGCACGGCGATGACCAGGCCCAGCAGCAGCGCCAGCGCGGCCAGCTCGAGCGTGACGGGAATCGCCTTGCCCAGGCTGACCGTGATCGGCTCGCCGGTGAAGATCGAGTCCCCCGGCCGCAGGGTGACGAGCTGCCAGAGCCAGAGCCCGTACTGCTCGTGGTAGGGCAGGTCCAGGCGCAGCTGCCGGCGGACGTGGGCCAGCTCGCGCTCGCCGATGTTGCCCGACTCGCCCATCAGCGCGATGAGCGCGTCGCCGGGCATGACGCGCATGAGCCCGAACACGATCACCGAGGACAGCAGCAGCACCGGGATCGCGAGCACCAGCCGGCGCAGGACGTACTTCCGCATCTATTTGTCGAGCCAGGTCCGCGCCAGCAAGGACGCGCCGTACCCGTCCGAGCGGCGCAGCGCGGGGGCCGCGGCGTTGCGCATGTGCGGCTGGAAGACGAGGAAGCCGTTGTCGTACGGCATCCACAGCCGGTACGCCTGGTCGAACTCGCGGTCCACGATCTTCTTCGTCAGCGCCCGCTGCTGGGCGGGATCCGGCGTCTGGCGCAGCTTGACGCAGAGCTCGTCGATCGTCGGGTCGTTCACGCGGAAGAAGTTCTTCGGCGACTTGGAATGCAGGAACTGGTACGTACGCTCGTCCAGGCCGATGCCGTGGCCGGACTGGAAGCCCCAGCACATGCCGTCCCACTTGCTCTCGACGTAACGGCCGTAGTACGTCGTGTAGTCGAGCTTGGTGATCTTCACGTCGATGTTGAGGTTCTTCTTGAGGTCCTGCTGGACCAGCTGCACCTCGGACGTCATCTGCGGGAAGTACTCGTAATAGAACAGCGTCGTCGGGAAGCCGTTCGGATGTCCCGCCTCGGTCAAGAGCCGCTTGGCCTCGGCCGGCTTGTACTGGAACCACGGCCCGAGGTCGGCCAGCTTCGGCTGCTTGTCGGTGTAGTAGATGTAGGGCACGCCCCAGCCGGGAATGCCGTGGCCCTCGAATACCGTGTCCACCATCTTCTGGCGGTCGATGGCCATCGAGATCGCCCGCCGCACGCGCACGTCGTTGAAGGGCGGCCGGTCCTGGGCCAGCGTGAGGCCGAAGGGCGCCAGCGTGTTGTGGTAGGACTGCACCACGGCGTTCGGGTTGGTCTTGCGGACGGTCTCCACCTCCGAGGGGCTCGCCACCCAGATGAAGTCGGCCTGGCCGGTGCGGAACGCGGCCAGGCGGGTGGCGGCGTCCGGCGTGGACAGGATCGTGTACTGCTCGACCAGCGGGTGGTCCTTCTCGAAGTACTCGGGGTGGCGCTGGAGCACGATCCGCACCTTGCGCGTGTGCTCCTTGAGCAGGTAGGGGCCGGTGCCGATCAGCGTCTTCTTGAGGTCGCCGTCCTTCTCCAGCACCTCGCGGGCAAACAGCACGGCGATCGGCTCGGCCAGGTTCTGGGCCAGCAGCACGTTGGGCGCGTTGAGATGCAGGCGCACCGTGTACTTGTCCGGCGTCTCGATCGCCTCGATCTCCTGGAAGTTGAACGACTGCACGCCTTCCTTGGCGTACTGCTCGAAGCAGTACTTCACGTCGGCGGCGACGAACTCGCGCCCGTTCACCGGCGGCAGGTTGTGCCACCTGACGCCCTGGCGCAGCTTGAACGTCCACACGCGGTGATCGGGGCTGGCCTGCCAGGACTCCGCCAGGTCGCCCTTGAGCGTGAGGTCCGCGGGGCCGCTGGCCTCATCGCTGAAGACGTAGCGCACGAGCCGGCTGCTGGTGAGCGTGAGGAACTGGAAGGTGCCGACCGACTGGGTGAGGCGCGGATCGATCACCGGCGGGTCCCAGGCCGAGGCGCGGGCCATCGCCCCGCCCCGCTTGCCCGGCTTGTCGCTGCGCGGGATCCAGTCGGGATACGTCGCGGC
>DASSLH010000072.1:0-5835 GCA_035689625.1 Candidatus Methylomirabilota bacterium
TCCATCATACTGTGCGGCGCGCCTCGGCCTCCTCGACCGGCGCCGGCGACCCGCGCTCGGCCCGCGCGCGCTGGGCGAGCAGGACGACGATCAGACAGATCACGCCGGCCACGTCGCTCCAGACGCCGGGGAAGATCAGCAGGAACGCGCCCGCCAGTAGCACGATCCGCTCCCAGGGGCGCGCCGGCGCTCTCAAGAACCCGATGAGCCCGGCGGCGAGCATCAGGATCCCCAGCGTCGCGGCCACGGTGCGCGCGAGGATGGCCAGCGGGCCGGCGTCGAGCATCAGCAACGCCGGGTCGTAGGCGAACGAGAACGGGATGATGAAGCCGGACAGCGCCAGCATCATCGCGGTCCACTGCGTGCGCCAGACGTCGGCGCCGGCGATCGACGACGTCGCGTAGGTCGAGATCGCCGTGGGCGGCGTGAGGTCGGCCAGGATGCCGAAGTAGAAGACGAACATGTGGGCGACCAGCTTGGGGATGCCGAGCTGCACCAGCGCGGGCGCCGCCATGATCGACGTGATGATGTAGGTGGCCGAGGTCGGCAGGCCGGTGCCGAGCACGAGCGCGGCGATCATCGTCAGCACGAGCGTGATCAGCATGTTGCCGTGGGCCGCGCTCACGATGCCGCCGGCCAGCTTGAGCCCGAGGCCGGTGCCCGACACCACGCCGACGACGATGCCGACCGTCGCGCAGGCCAGCGCGACCGGCATCGCGGCCTGGGCGCCGTCGGCGAGCATGCCGAGCACGCGGCCCAGCCCCATGCGCGTGTCGCGCCGCACCTGGCTCAGCAGGAACGCGGTCACCAGCGCCCAGAAGCCGGCGAACAGCGGCGAGCGGCCCTCGACGAGGAACCACACGAGCACCGCGGGGCCGACCAGCAGGTGCGCGTCGCGCTTGAGCACGGCGCCCAGCCGCGGCAGCGCGCTGCGCGGCATCACCGGCAGCCCCTGGCGGGCCGCCTCGAAGTGCACCATCGCCCCGACGGCGACGAAGTAGAGGATGCCGGGGATCGTCGCCGCGAATGCGATGGTGCCGTAGGGGACCTGCAGCGTCTCGGCCATGATGAAGGCCGCGGCGCCCATCACCGGCGGGATCAGCTGGCCGCCCATGGAGGCGCACGCCTCGACGCCGGCGGCGAAGGCGGGGCGGTAGCCGGCGCGCTTCATCAGCGGGATGGTGAAGGCGCCGGTCGTCACCGCGTTGGCGATGGCGCTGCCGTTCACGGTGCCGAACAGGCCGCTGGAGATCACCGCGACCTTCCCCGCCCCGCCCCGCGAGCCGCCGGCCACCGCCAGCGCCGCGTCGGTGAAGAAGCGCAGCAGGCCGCCGTAGGACATCACGCCGCCGAAGATGACGAACAGGAAGATGAACGTCGCCGAGACCAGGGTGGGAATCCCGAACACGCCCTGCAGCGTGAACATCTGCTCGTCCACCAGCTTGAGGAAGCTCTCGCCGCCATGCGAGAGGAAGCCCGGCAGCCAGGGCCCGGCGAAGCTGTAGGCGATGAACGCCAGCGCCAGGATGACGAGCGACGGGCCGATGTGGCGGCGCGCCGCCTCCAGCAGCAGCGCGACGAAGAGCACGGCCACCACGACGTCGCTGCGCTCGGGATCGTCCACGAGCGCCATGCGCGTGGTCAGCCGCTCGATGTGAAAGACGTAGTGGGCGGCGCAGGCCAGCGCCAGCAGCGCGAGGAGGCCGTCGAGCCAGTGGCGGCGCGGGCGGCGGGCGAGCGCAACGGCCTGCGCGGCCGACTCCGGCACCGGCTCGGTGAGGAAGCCGAGCGCGACCGCAAAGGCGACGTGCACCGGCAGCTGCACGAGCAGGTCGAACAGCCCGGTCGCCGCCGTGTAGAGCTGGAAGAGCGACCAGGCGATCGCCAGCCAGACGCGCGGCGAGCGCAGGTCAGGCATCGCGGCGGGCCTGGCCGGCTATTTCATCCAGCCTTTCTCCCGGTACGCCCGCTCGGCGCCCGGGTGCAGCGGGATCCCGACCTTCTCCGGCCGCCAGGCCGTCCTGGGATCGAACTCGGCCAGCCCGCCGTGCCCGCGCACCAGCGCCTCCTTGTTCTCGACGATCGTCTTCGTGATCGTGTAGGCGATCGGCTCCGGCAGATCCTTGTTCGTGATGAGCACGGTGGGGAAGCCGACCGTGCTGACCGGCTCGCTCTGGCCCTTGAACGTCTCGGCCGGCATCGTGGCCGGCGTGTAGCCGAGCGGCGCGAGGGCGTGCGCGGAGTCGGCGTCCAGCCCGAGGAACTTCACGTCCACCGAGGAGACGATCTCGCTCACCGACGGATGCTTGGGCGTGACGACCGCGAGCAGGACGTCGGCGCGGCCGTCCTTGAACGCGTCCACGATGACGCCGTAGCCGACGTGATTGGTGCTCCCGCCCCAGGCCTTGATGTCGTTGTAGGACATCCCGGCCGCGCGCAGCAGCTGGCGGCCGGCGAACTCGCCGAGCGAGCCGACCGGCTGAGTGTAGATCTTCACCGGCAGCTTGCGCTCGCGGATCTCGCGCACGGAGGAGACGCCCAGCTTGCGCGTCGCCACGGCGACGAGATAGTAGGTGTCGAGGCCGCCGACCAGCCCGCGCAGGTTCTCGAGCTTCTCGGTGTAGGCCTCCTTGCCCTCGAACGCCCAGCGGTTCGTCACCGTGAAGCTGAGCCCCAGCGGGGTCTCGTTCTTGGCCACGAGCCGCGGATTGCCGACGCCGCCGGCTCGCGGCTTGACGTCGATGTTCGAGCCGGCCGGCAGCGCGCCGCGCAGCAGCTGGGCCATGGTGGCGCCGTACACGTACCAGGCGCTTCCGGTGTCCAGCGTCGCGAACGCGAGCGTGACCGGCTGGCCCGGCGCCTGGGCCGCCACGCCCGTCGCCCCGACCGCCAGCACGAGCATCACCGCCAGAGCCGTTCTCATCGCGCCTGCTCCTTTCGCCGTCATCGCGGGTCGAGCGCCGGCATCACCTCGCCCAGGAAGCGCTCGAGCTGGGCGCGCTGCTGCCAGGAGGCCAGGCGCAGCGCCATGTGGCCGAGGCCGGCGGCGAAGTACTCGCGCAGCTGGCGTGCGCACTCGGCCGGCGGTCCCGCGATCGTCCACTGCTCGACGAACTGCGGGGTGAACTTCGAGGTGTAGTACGCGTCGAGGAACGCCTTGGCCTCGGCGAGGCCGGCCGCGCGGTCCTCGGTGATGTTGATGTTGTGGTAGAGCGCGCTGCCGAGCGCCGCCGGATCGCGGCCCTCCTCGCGCGTCAGCGCGCGGATGCGCGCGAACTGCTCGGCGAACTCCGCCGGCGAGAGCTTGTTGGTCATCCAGCCGTCGGCGTAGCGCGCCACCCGGCGGAAGCCGCGCTCGACGGCGGCCGACGACGCGCTGGCGCCGCCCTTCCACGTGAGCGCGGTCGGGTTGGAGGCGATCCAGATCGGGCACGGATCCTGGACCGGCCGCGGCTCCAGCGTGACGTTCTCGAAGCGGTAGAAGCGCCCGGCGTGGCTGGCGCCCTTCGTGCCGAACAGCGTGCGAAGAATCGTGATGCCTTCCTCCAGCCGCTCCACGCGCTCGCCGGAGGCGATGCCCATGACCGCGTGCTCGGCCGCCTGGGCCGCGTTGGCGCTGTCGGGACCACCGAGGCAGACGGCCAGCCAGGCGCGGCCGCCCGAGAGCACGTCGAGGCTCGCCCACTGCTGGGCGAGCAGCACCGGGTGGCGATGCACGAACGTCGCCATGCAGCCGACGGCCAGCCGGACGCGCGAGGTCACGCCGGCCAGGGCGGAGAGCAGCGCGATGGACTCCAGCCGCGGCTTGGCCAGCAGGCTGTCGCCGACCCAGACGGCGTCGAACGCCCCCGAGCGCTCGGCGTCCACGGCGAGGTCGAGGAGATCGCGGGCCTTCACGGCGCCCAGCACGACGGCGCGGTTGGCGAGGATCAGTCCCAGCGAGCCGGCCATGTCAGCGCCCCTCGTACTTGGGCGCGCGCTTGTCGAGGAACGCGCGCACGCCTTCCTCGTAGTCGTGGGTCGAGCGCAGCCAGGCGTAGGCCTTGCGCTCGAGCTCCAGCGCGGTGTCCAGCGGCGCGTCGGCGCCACGGTTGAGCACCATCTTGAGCGTGCGCAGCGCCAGCGGCGGCCGCTCGGCCAGCTCGCGTGTGAGCGCGCCGACGGCGGCGTCGAGGCCGTCGTCGGGCACCGCCTGCGTGACGAGGCCCCAGGCCTCGGCGCGCTCGGCCGGGATGCGCTGACCCGTCATCATGAACAGCTTCGCGCGCGTCATGCCGATCAGCCGCATCGCGCGCTGGGTGCCGCCGCTGCCGGGGATCATGCCCAGGCGCACCTCGGGGAACGCGAACTCCGAGCGCCGGGTGGCGATGCGGAAGTCGCAGGCGACCGCCAGCTCCAGCCCCGCGCCCATCGTGAAGCCGTCGATGGCCGCGACGACCGGCTTGCGGCAGCGCTCGGCCGCCGTCAGCGTGTCGCCCCACAGCTCGAGGTCGGCCGGCGCCAGGGTGAGGAACTCTGCGACATCGCCGCCGGCGCTGAAGGCCTTGCCACCGGCGCCGCGCACGACGATCACGCGCACGGCCTCGTCCTCCTCCAGCCCGCGGAAGATGCCGGGGAACTCGTTGCGCATGGCGACCGTCATGGTGTTCATCTTGGCCTGGCGATCGATCCACAGCGTCGCCACCGGGCCCTGCCGCTCGACGCGCAGGAACTCGCTCATGGGATCACCAGCACCTTGCCCTTGTTCCGGCGGTCGAGCACGTGCTGGACCGCCGCCCGCGCGTCCTTCAGCGGGAAGGCCCGGTCGATCACCGGCCGCAGCCGGCCGTCGACGACGTAGGTGAGCAGCGTGCGCAGCTCGAGGATCGAGCCCAGGTTGGTGCCGACGATTTTCAGATTCTTGGAGTACACGTGGCGGAGGTCCAGGCGGCCCCAGTGGGTGTCGTGGGAGCCGATGGACACCAGCGTGCCGAGCCGCGTGAGCGCGTAGGTCGAGCGCTCCAGCGTGTCGCCGCCGATGTGCTCGATGACCACGTCCACGCCGCGCTTGTTCGTCCACGCCTTCGTCTCCTCGACGAAATCGTGCGTGCGGTAGTTCACCACGCGCTCGGCGCCGAGCGACGTCGCGAACTCGATCTTGTCGTCGCTGCCCACGGTCGCGATGACGCGGGCGCCGGCCAGCCGCGCGATCTGGATCGCGGCGCTGCCCACGCCGCTGCCGGCGGCGTGCACGAGCACCGTCTGGCCGGGCTTGACCTCGGCCTTGACCAGCAGCGCGTGCCAGGACGTGAGGAATGCCAGCGGCAGCGCTGCCCCCGCCTCGAACGAGACGGCCTCCGGCAGCGGCAGGCAGTTGGCGGCCGGCACCCGCACCAGCTCGGCGTAGCCGCCGTCCTTGTGGGCGCCGAGATAGCCGTAGCGCAGGCACACCGTGCGCTCGCCGCGCAGGCAGAACTCGCACGTCCCGCACGAGAAGCCCGGGAACACGAGCACCCGCTGGCCGGCCGTCAGCCCGCTCACGCCGGCGCCCACCGTGTCCACGGTGCCGGCCACCTCGCAGCCGTTGACGTGCGGCAGGCCTTCGGGCGGCGGGAAGCGCCCGTCGAGCAGCAGCATGTCCACCTGGTTCAGCGCGCAGGCGCCCACGCGCACGACGGCGTCGCCGGCGCCGGCGACGGGATCGCGGTAGTCGCCGTAGACGATCTTGTCGCTGCCGCCGTGCTCCTTGAAGTAGGCGGCCTTCATCAGAACGGCACCTCGGTGCGCTCGTCCTTCACCCGCCGGGCCTTGTGGTCCCAGCGCGGCAGGCAGCCGGGCTCGCCGACCTCCACGCTG
>DASSLH010000073.1:0-9456 GCA_035689625.1 Candidatus Methylomirabilota bacterium
GGCCGAGGGCCGCAAGATCGGCGACGCCGCCGCCGCCAGGGCCGCCGCCGTGAAGGACGACGCGCCGATCGACATGGCCTGGCTCTCGCGCTGCGTGGGCGAGGCGATCGACGACGACACGATCGTCATCAACGAGTACGACCTCGACATGGCGCAGACGCGCCTGCGCGTGCCCGGCTCCTACTACAGCCAGTCGCCGGCCTCCGGCCTGGGCTGGGGGCTGGGCGCTGCGCTCGGCGCCAAGCTGGCCGCGCCCGGCAAGACCGTCGTCGCCTGCGTCGGCGATGGCGCGTACATCTTCGGCACGCCGACGGCCGCCCACTGGGCCGCCCGCGCCCACAACCTGCCCGTGCTGACGATCGTCTTCAACAACCGCGCCTGGAACGCCGTGAAGCGCTCGGTGACCTCGCACGCGCCGCAGGGCTGGGCCGTGCGCACGGGCTCGCTGCCGCTGAGCGAGCTGGACCCGGCGCCGGACTACGAGGGCATCGCGCGCGCCTGCGGCAACTGGGCCGAGCGCGTGGAGGACGGGGCCAAGCTGCCCGGCGTGCTGCGCGAGGCGCTGCGGGTCGTGCGCGAGGACAGGCGGCCGGCGCTGCTGAACGTGATCTGCAAGAAGCCCAGGCCGTGAGCGCCCATAAGCTGACGGTCATCGCGACTGGGCCCAGTGGACCGCCCGAGGAGCTCGAGCCGCTGCGCCGGGCGGGCCACGAGGTCGTCGTCGGCCGGCCGCTCGACACGAAGAACCGCCGCGCCTACACCGAGGCGGAGCTGATCGAGGCCTGCCGCGTGGCCGACGTCGTGCTGGCCTCCCACCTGGAGCGGGTCACCGCCGGCGTGATGCAGGCCGCCGAGCACCTGGGCCTGGTGATCGTGCCGTTCATCGGCGTCGACAAGATCGACGTCCCGGCGGCAACCCGTCTGGGCGTCCTGGTCGCCAACAGCCCCACCAGGGAGAACTTCATCGCCGTCGCTGAAGCGACGATCGGGCTGACCCTGACGCTGCTGAAGAGGATCAAGCGAGGTGAGGCGCGCCTGCGCGGCGGCGACTGGGCCCGGCGCGAGGACCGCGGCGATTTTCTCTTCGGCAAGACCGTGGGCATCGTCGGGCTGGGCCGCATCGGCACTCACGTCGCGCGCCGCCTGGCCAACTGGGACGTGCGACTCGTCGCCGCCGATCCCTACGTCGGCAGCGACAAGGCCGCCGCCGCCGGCGCCACGCTGGTGGACCTGGCGACGCTGCTGGCCGAGGCGGACGTCGTCACGCTGCATGCCACGCTCACCGACGAGACGCGCGGCTTCATCGGCGAAAAGGAACTGCGGCGCATGAAGCCGACCGCCCTGCTGCTCAACACCGCGCGGGGCGAGCTGGTGGACGAGGCCGCGGTCGCGCGCGCCGTGCAGGAGCGCTGGATCGCCGGCGCCGCCGTGGACGCCTTCGCGACGGAGCCGCTGCCCGCCGGGCATCCCTATCGCGACGTGGATCCCGAGCGGCTGATCCTCACCCCGCACAACGTCGGGCACAGCGAGGCCGGCCGCCGGGCCAACCTGGCGCTGGCCCTGGAGCAGATCCTCGCGGTCGGGCGCGGCGAGCCGCCCCGGCACGCGATCAATCCCGAGGCGATCGCCACCTGGAGGATGAAGGCATGAACGTCATCGACGCCGACGGCCACGTCACAGAGACGCAGGAGCAGGTCGCGAAGTTCCTGGACGAGCCGTACAAGCGCCGTCCCGTCAACCAGTTCTTCTATCCCTGGGACGGCTGGGACCGCCGGCTGCTGAACACGTTCCACGACCTGGCCTCCACCGCCGAGCAGTGGGAGCGCGCGCTCGACAAGGGCGGGATGGAGCAGGCCGTGCTCTACCCGACGCTCGGCCTGTTCATGAGCTTCCTCAAGGACCGGCAGTGGGCGGTGGCGCTCTGCCGCGCCTACAACACGTTCCTGCACGAGGAGTTCGTCAAGAAGAGCCCGCGCCTGCAGGCCGTCGCGCTGCTGCCCGTGCAGGCGCCGGAGGCCTGCGCGACCGAGCTGCGGCGCGCCGTGCGCGAGCTGGGCCTCTGCGGCGCGATGCTGCCGGCCGACGGCGGCCACCTGCTCGGCGACGCCCGCTACGCCGACGTGTACGAGGAGGCCCAGCGGCTGGACGTCATGCTCGGCATCCACGCCTCCGGCTCGCACCTGGGCGGGGCCGGCGTGGACATGTTCCCGCAGTTCATCCAGGCCCACACCTGCTCGCATGCGTTCGGCCAGATGCGCCAGATCACCTCGATCATCCTCGAGGGCATCCCCGAGCGCTTCCCCGACGTGCGCATCGCGTTCCTGGAGGCCGGCTGCGGCTGGGCGCCGTACTGGATGGAGCGCATGGACGACGAGTACGTCAAGCGCGCGCCGGAGGCGCCGGTGCTGAAGAAGAAGCCGAGCGACTACGTGCGCAACGGCAACATCTACTTCTCCTGCGAGGCTGACGAGTGGCTGCTGCCGCAGGCGGTCAAGCTGATCGGCGAGAACCAGATCGTCTATGCCTCCGACTTCCCGCACTGGGACCACTCGTGGCCGGCGTCCATCGACGAGATCCGCCAGCGCGGCGACCTCAGCGACACGCAGAAGCGCAAGATCCTGGCCGACAACAGCAAGCGGCTGTACAGGCTGAAGTGACGCGGCCCGGCGTTCCTCGTTATCCACTTGTCCACCGCTATCCACAAAACGAAATTCGACCGGTGGGATGCGGGCTGACGGACTAGTGCATCGCCCTCGCCGCGTCTGCTGCGGCCGTGCCGAGGGCGCGCGCGCCGTTGCGCGTAACGACGCTGCCGGCGGCTCGCCCTGCGCACGAACCCCGCCTGTCATGCGGCTGTCATCGTCGTTGCGTCCGCCACCGCGCGCGGCCTACCTTCGGCTCTCGTGGACACCTCGAACCGTATCGCCGCCCTCCCCGCCCCGGACGCCGCCCCGGCCCGCGCGGCGCGGATCCTGGTCATCGACGACGACCGCTACGTCCGCGCGCTGCTCTGCGACCTGCTGGAGGCCTGGGGCTACGAGCCCGACGGCGCCGCCGACGGACACGAGGGGCTCACGCTGTTCGCGGCCGGCCGCTACGACGTCGTGCTGACCGACCTCGGCATGCCGGGGTTGACCGGCCTGCAGGTCATCGAGCAGGTCCGCGACCGCGACAGCGAGGTGCCGGTCATCATGTTCACGGCCTTCACCGGCGACCTCGCCAGCGAGGGCCGCCGTCTGGCCTTCAGCGTGCTGCGCAAGCCGCTGGACATCGAAGGCCTCCGTCGCGCCGTGCGCGCCGCGATCGACGCGCGCGGGACCATCGCCTGATCGACGACCCTCAGTTCTGGGCCCGCCTGGCGGGCATCGTCCTCATCGACCTGACGCTGGCCGGCGACAACGCGCTGGTCATCGCGCTGGCCGTGCGCGACCTGCCGCCGCGCGCGCGGCTGCTCGGCCGGCTGTGGGGCACGGCGGGCGCCGTCGGCCTGCGCCTGGCGTTCATCGCCATCGCCACCTGGCTGCTGGCCCTGCCTTATCTACAAGCCGCCGGCGGCCTGCTCCTGCTGTGGATCGCGGTGAGGCTCGTCGCCATGGACACTGGCGGCCGCGGCCACGCGGTGCGCCAGGGCGTCACGCTGCGGGAGGCGATCTGGATCATCATGATCGCCGACGCCGCCATGAGCCTCGACAACGTGCTGGCGGTCGCCGCCGCCGCCCACGGCAACTTCGTCCTGGTCGCGCTCGGCATCGGCCTGTCGCTGCCGCTCGTCGTCTGGGGCAGCGGCTTCCTGGCGTGGCTGATGAACCGGCAGCCGTGGATCATCTGGCTCGGCGGCGGCGTGCTGGGCTGGGTCGCCGGCGAGATGATCGTGCGCGACACGCTCGAGCGCTGGCGCGGCGAGAGCGCCGCCTCGGGACTGCTGCCCGCCGTCCCCGCCGTGGCCATCGCCGCCGTCGGCTGGTGGGCGCAGCGCCGGCAGCGCGCCGCCTCCGGCGCCTGAAGCGGTGTACCATCGTCGGCGACCGCCGACCAAGGAGAGCCCATGGCGCAGGACCTCAGGAGCTTCCTCGATCTCATCAAGCGCACGCGGCCGGCCGACTTCCAGATCGTCGGCAAGCCCGTCGACGTCCGCTACGAGATCACCGGCCTGGTCGCCAGGCTCGAGAAGGAAGGGCACCGCCGGCCGGTGCTGCTGTTCGAGAACGTCTCCGGCACGAAATTCCCCGTCCTGACGAACCTGCACGCCAGCCGCGGCCGGCTGGCGGCGGCGATCAACGCCGCCCCCGAGCGGATGCTGGAGACGTACCTGCGCGCGATGGAGCGTCCCATCGCCCCCCGCGTCGTCGCCTCCGGCCCCGTGAAGGAGGTCGTGCGCCGCGGCAGCGACGTGGACCTCACCACGCTGCCGCAGATCGTGCACCACGAGCGCGACGCCGGTCCCTACATCACCGCGGCCATCTCGTTCGCCAAGGACCCGACCCGCGAGACGTGGAACTGCGCCTACAACCGCCTGATGATCCAGGGCCGCGACCGCAGCTCCATTCACCTCACGCTCGGCAAGCACCTGTGGGAGTTCCACAGGATCGCCGAGGCGCGCGGCGAGCCGCTGCCGGTCGCCTTCGCCATCGGCGTGCACCCGGCCATCGCGCTGGGCGCGCTGGCCATCGGCTCCATCGACGAGGACGAGCGCGCGATCATGGGCGCGCTGCTCGGCGAGCCGCTCGAGCTGGTCAAGTGCGAGACCTCCGACGTGCTGGTCCCCGCTCACGCCGAGCTGGTGCTGGAGGGGGAGATCCTGCCGACGGCGCGGGTGGCCGAGGGCCCCTTCGGCGAGTTCACCGGCTACAGCCTGGGCGAGCGGCAGCGGGAGGTCGTGCGCTACACCGCGATCACCCATCGGCGCGACGCGATGTTCCAGGACATCTCGGTCGCCCACCTCGACCACATGCTGCTGTCCACCATCCCGATGGAGGCCAACCTCCACCGCGCGGTGCGCGCGATGGTGCCCTCGGTCAGGGCCGTGCGGGTGCCGGGCCCCTTCACCTGCTACGTCTCGATCGAGCAGCGGCTGGTGGGCCAGGCCAAGAACGCGATCATGGCCGTGCTGGGCGCCGATCTCTACATGAAGCGCGTGGTCGTCGTGGACCACGACGTGGACGTCTTCGACGACCGGCAGGTGAACTGGGCGCTGGCCACGCGCTGCCAGCCGGACCGCGACATCACGATCGTCACCAACGCGCGTGGCTCGGACCTCGACCCCTCGACCCGCGAGGACGGCTACACGGCCAAGTGGGGCGTGGACGCCACCGCCAAGCCCTCGCTGGCGGCGTTCACGCCGCGCCACCGGGTGCCGCCGGACGTGTGGCAGCGGCTGCGCATCGAGGACTATCTCGGTTAACTTCGCGCGACTGATCGAGGAGGTCGCCGGCCGGCAGCCCACGCGCGTGGCGCTGCGCTGGGACGGCGGCGCGCTCACGTACCGCGCGCTCCTGGCCGCGGCGTCGAGCTTCGCCCGCGACCTCGAGAGCCACGGTCTTTCGCCCGGCCACCGCGTCGCGCTCTCGATCCCCAACCGCCCGGAGTTCGTGATCGCCGTCCTGGGCGGCCTGCTGGCCGACGCCACCGTCGCCCCCCTCGACGTCCTGCTCAAGCCCGAGGAGCGCGCCAGCGTGCTGGCCGACCTGCGGCCGCTGCTGCTGGTGGACGGCGAGCGCATCCAGCGCCGGGCCGACGCCGCGCCGGCCGCTGCCGCCCCGGCGCCCGCGCTCGTGCTCTACACCTCGGGCAGCACCGGCCGGCCCAAGGGCGCGATGCTCTCGCACGCCGCGCTCGAGATCGCCAACCGCTCGTGGGCGGGGCCGGTGATCGGCCTGCGCGAGGACGACGTGCTGCTGGCCGCACTGCCGCTCGCCCACGCCTTCGGGCTGAGCGGCGCCCTGTTCGCGCCGCTGCTGGCCGGCGTCAGCGTGCGGCTGATCGAGCGCTTCGTCCCCGAGGCGGTGGCCGACGTGATCCGGCGGGAGCCGGTCAGCGTCCTGCCGGCGGTGGCGACGATGTTCCGCAAGCTGCTCGACGTGCCCGGCTTCGCCGGCGGCTCGCGGCTGCGCCTCGGCGTCTCCGGCGCGGCGCCCTGCCCCTGGGAGCTGGCGCAGGAATGGCGCGCGCGCACCGGCACGCGGATCATCCGCGGCTACGGCTCGACCGAGCTGTTCCGGCCGCTGTCCTACCTGGCCGGCGATCCCACCGAGCACCCCGAGTGCGTGGGGCGGCCGGTGCCCGGCGTGCAGATCCGCGTGGTGGACGAGCGCGGCGGCGACGTGCCGCCCGGCGAGACCGGCGCGCTGCTGATCCGCACGCCGGCGGCGATGGACGGCTATCTCGACAGCGAGGCCGACACGCGCGCGGTGCTGGCCGACGGCTGGTTTACCACCGGCGACCTGGCGCGGGTGACGCCCGACGGCTACGTGGCGATCGTGGGCCGCGAGCGCGAGCGCATCAAGCGCGGCGGCTACTCGGTCTTTCCGGCCGAGGTCGAGACGGTCCTCCTCGCGCATCCGGCGGTGGCCGAGGCCGCGGTGGTGCCGATCCCGGATCCCACGCTCGGCGAGGAGGTGGCCGCGTTCGTGGCCCTGCGCGAGGGCGCCCACGCCACCAGCGACGAGCTGATCGCGTGGTCGCGCGAGCGGCTGGCGGCGTTCAAGTACCCGCGCCGCGTCACGATCGTGGACGCCCTGCCCCGCAGCGCGACGGGCAAGGTGCTGAAGGGAAAGCTTCGTGAATCGGTATAGCGCGCTGGCCGCCCTCGGCGCGCTGCTCCTCGCCGTGTCGCCCGCGGTGGCCGGGCCGCCCTACGTCACCGACGACCCCGAGCCGGTGGAGTACCACAACGGCGAGCTCTATCTCGCCACGCAGGTCGCCCACGACAAGGGCGGCTGGTCAGGCACCGGCCCGCACTTCGAGGCCAACTACGGCATCGTCCCGGACGTGATGCTGCACCTCATCGCGCCCATGGTGTTCGACCTGCCCGCCGACGAGGGAACCGGCCGCTACGGCTACGGCGACACCGAGGTCGGCGTCAAGTACCGCTTCGTGCACGAGGGCAAGTGGACGCCGATGGTCGGCACGTTCCCGCTGCTGGAGCTGCCGACCGGCAACGAGCGCAACGGCCTGGGCAGCGGCCACCTGCAGACGTTCCTGCCGCTGTGGCTGCAGAAGAGCTGGGGCG
The DNA here is from genome assembly GCA_035689625.1 of Candidatus Methylomirabilota bacterium. Classification (GTDB taxonomy): domain Bacteria; phylum Methylomirabilota; class Methylomirabilia; order Rokubacteriales; family CSP1-6; genus AR5. Next base: position 7,229 of record DASSLH010000073.1, read on the forward strand.
ACTGGACGACGTACGGCGGCGCCGGCTACTGGATCATCCCCGGCGAGGGCAACCGCAACTACTGGTTCGTCGGCTGGCTGCTACAGCGCAAGATCACCGAGGCGGTGGCGGTGGGCGCCGAGATCTTCCACACCACGCCCAAGGAATCCCACGGGCCGTCGGAGACGCGCATGAGCGTCGGCCTCGTCGTGGACTTCACCGAGCACCACCACCTGCTGTTCTCCGCCGGCCCCGGCCTGCAGGGCCCGACCGACTTCCAGGGCTATCTCGCCTACCAGTACACGTTCGGCCCGCGACCACCGGAGGGCGACAAGGAGCCGCCCTAGCCCACGCCCTGGGCGATGATGCCGTCCCAGGCGGGCGTGCGAGTCGCCAGCGGCGGCCGGGCCGTGGGCCCCTCGCCGGCGACGGTCGTGCGGCGCATCACGCGCTTGTGCCGGCTCGCGTCCCACGGGCGGCCGCGGTGCAGCACGCAGCGGTTGTCCCACATCACCAGGTCCCACGGCTTCCAGCGGTGCTGGTACACGCACTCGGCCTTCGTGGTGTGCGCCAGCAGCGCGTCGAGCAGCGCGCGCGACTCCGCGTGGTCCATGCCCTCGATGTACCAGGCGTGCGAGCCGATGTAGACGTTCTTCCGGCCGTTCGCCGGGTTGACGCGCACGAGCGCCTGGCGCACCGGCACCAGCTCGCGCTCGTGCTCGGGATCGAACAGCCCCGGCGCGATCGTGCTGCGCGAGTAGAGGATGCTGTGCACGACCACGCGGCCCTCGAGCCGCGCGCGCGTGCTCTCGGGCAGCGTGTCCCAGGCGTGGCGCATGCTCACGAACTCGGTCTCTCCGCCGCTGGCCGGCACCTCGCGGCCGGACAGCAGCGAGGCCATGGCCGGCACCGGCTTGAAGGAGCTGTCAGTGTGCCAGAGCTGGTTGCCCGACTGGTAGACCATGCGCCGGTCGTCCCAGCCCATGAGCCGCTCCTCGTGGTCGGGGTCGATGTTGGACAGGTCCACCAGGTTGGGATGCAGCCGGTCCTCCTTGCCGACCGCCCGGATCGTGCGCTCGAGCGGACCGAACCGCTGGCTGAAGGCCATCTGGGCCTCGTCGTCCAGCACCTGGTCGTGGAAGACCAGCACGGAGTAGTGCTGGAACGCGTCGAAGATCCGCCTGAAGGTCGCGTCGTCCGCCTCGGTGAGGCGCACGCCGTCGACGCGGGCGCCCAGATGCGGGTGCAGCGGCGTGATCTCCATGGTCAGCCTCCCGGTCGGGCTCAGGCCGGCCGCCGCCGGCAGAGCTGGTTGCCGATCAGCGTGACGACGGTCTCGCCGCGCTGGTTGAGCGTCGTGTACAGGACCCGCACGATACCGCGATCCGGCTTCGAGGTGGAGGGGCGCGTCTCCAGCACCTCGGCGACCACCCGGAGCGTGTCCCCCGGCCGCACCGGCGCTCTCCAGCGCACCTCGTCCAGCCCCGGCGAGCCCAGGCTGCAGGCCGACAGCACGCCGGTCTCGAAGAAGAGCTTGAACGCGATGCCGATCGTCTGCAATCCGCTGGCGATCAGGCCGCCGTACACTGTCGCCCTGGCCGCCGCGGGATCGGTGTGGAACGGCTGGGGGTCGTAGAAGCGCGCGTACTCCACGATCAGCGCCTCGGTGATCGCGAGCGTTGACGACTCGAAGCGATCGCCCGGCTTGAAGTCCTCGAAGTAGAGCGCGACCGGTCGGCTCACGCGCGCGGCGAGGGCGCCAGGGCGTGCAGCGCGTCGCCCAGCACGCGGCGGCGCCGGGCCGGATCGGACTCCAGCGTGGAGACCTGCAGGAACGCGGTCTCGATGCCGGCGTCGAGGTAGCGCTGCACGTGGGCGCGGATCTCGGCCATCGAGCCGCGCACGATCAGATCGCCCATCACCTTGCCCGGCACGGCGGCGACGGCCGCCCTGCGATCGCCCTTGTCCCACGCCTGCCACATCGGCGCCAGCGTGGCGCCGCGGCCCAGCCACTCCTGGAACGCGCGATAGACGGGGACGTTGAGGTAGGCGGTGATGTGACGGCGCACGCCGGCGTCGGACTCGGGGCCCGGCGGATCCACGTTGATCAGCAGCCGCGCGGTGACCTCCACGGCGGCCGGATCGCGCCCGGCGCGCGCGGCCGTCTCGCGCACCACGCCCACCACGCGCGGGACGTCCTCGACGGCCAGCCAGTTGAGGATCACGCCGTCGCCCACCTCGCCGGCCAC
>DASSLH010000074.1:0-3265 GCA_035689625.1 Candidatus Methylomirabilota bacterium
GAAGCTCTCCGACGTCGGATTGCCGAGCTTGTAGAGGCAGAAGCTGCCGTTGGGATCGCTCGTCTGGGAGACGGCGAGCATGATGGAGGAGTCGGCGAAGAACGGCGAGAAGTCGGCGAACTCCAGGTAGGTGGCGAACCACCGGCCGCTGGCCGCGTCGTAGATGACCTTGGGGTCCGACTCGCTGTAGAGGAAGTCCAGCGCGAAGAACGAGTTCAGGTCGAACGTCCGCGCGGTCGCGCCCGTCTTGTCCGTGGTACGGCCGACGATGTTGACGATCTGGAAGACGTGGTCGGGACCGACGCCCAGGTTGTTGTCTGGCGGCAGGATGCCGAGCGCCGTGCCGTAGACCGCGTCGTTGTCGGCGTTGGCCAGCCCCTCGAACTGGCCGACCACGGTGCCGACGAGCGGCGTGCTCCCCGCGGGCGCCGGTGCGGTGTCGATCGCCACGTGCCCCTGGCCGCGGGGCGCGGGATGTCCGTGCCGGAGGTTCTCCTTCCAGCGGCGCACGGCTTCGCTGCCGGACGGAAGCAGCAGCGGCTTTCTGGGTCCTCGATCGCGCCAGGCCTCGGCGGCGGGCGGGGGCAGGGTATGGACGCTGGTGATCGCGTGCAGCGGGACGGTCGTGACGTCGGTGATCGTCGTCGCCGCCGGCGACGCGGGTGCGGAGTATCCAGGAGTCGCAGCCGCGAGGACGACGACGGACGTGAGGAGAGCCCTGAGGACCTGCATGCGTTCCTCCTGCCAGTGGAGGTACGCCGCGCCCAGTGCGCGTTTCGGTGAGCCCCCCTATAGTACCCGAATCGGAGGCTGCGCGGAGCCTAGTCGAGGTCGACGACGGGGAACAGCAGGCCCTGCCGCCACTCGCTGACGAACGAGCGGCGGTGCAGCGGACAGAGGCCGTGCCGCTCGATGGCCGCCAGGTGCTCGGCCGTCGCGTAGCCCTTGTGCTTGGCGAAGCCGTACTCGGGGAACTGCGCGTCCAGCTCGCACATGAGCCGGTCGCGCGTGACCTTGGCCACGATCGACGCCGCCGCCACGCTGGCGCAGCGGGCGTCGCCATCCACGAGGTTGCGCTGCGGGCAGGCGCAGTCGCGCAGCTTCACGAAGTCGGTGATGATCAGCTCCGGCGCCACGCCGAGCGCGGCCAGCGCCTGGGCCATCGCCACGCGCGTGGCCTCCAGGATGTTGATGCGATCGATGGTGAGGTGGTCCACGATGCCGACGCCGACCGCGACGGCGCGCTCGTGGATGAGCGCGAACAGCGCCTCGCGCCGCTCGGGCGGCAGCACCTTGCTGTCGGCGACGCCGCGGATGCGCCGGTCGGGCGCGATGACGACGGCGGCGGCCACCACGGGCCCGGCCAGCGGCCCCCGCCCCGCCTCGTCGACGCCGGCGATCAGGCTCAGGCCCGTCCTCCAGGCCTTCGCTTCGTACCGGTACGGCGCCGCGGGCGGCACGCCGGGCGAGTCGGCTATTCTTCTTCGGCCGCGGCGGTGGCGGGCACGATGTTGGCGCGCTTTTCCTTGAGCCGCGCCGCCTTGCCGGCCAGGTCGCGCAGGTAGTAGAGCTTCGAGCGCCGCACGCGGCCGCGCCGCACCACGTCGACGCGCTCGATGCGCGGCGAGTGCAGCGGGAACGTCCGCTCGACGCCCACGCCGTAGGAGATGCGCCGCACCGTGAACGAGGCGCGGCCGCCCTCGCCGCGCCGGCGGATGACGGTGCCCTCGAAGACCTGCGTGCGCTCCTTCTCGCCCTCGATGACCTTCACGTGCACGCGCACCTGATCGCCGGGCGCGAAGCCCTGACGGTCCTTCTTGAGCTGCGCGGCCTCGACCAGTCGAATCGCGTCCATGGCCCTTCCTTCTCCTTGTTCCCGTCAGGGCGCCTCGTCCGGCGTCTCCCCGCGTTCGAACCGCTCGATCCAGCGCCGGTCGGCAGCGTCCAGCTCGGCCCGCGCCAGCAGGTCGGGCCGCTGCTTCCACGTCAGCCACAGCGCCTGCGCCCGGCGCCAGCGCGCGATGCGCGCGTGATCGCCCGAGAGCAGCACCTCCGGCACCCGAGCGCCGCGGAACTCCTCCGGCCGCGTGTACTGCGGCGGCTCCAGCAGCCCGCTCGCGAACGACTCGCGCTCGGCGGCGCCCTCGGCGCCCAGCACGCCCGGCAGCAGCCGGATCACCGCGTCGGCCACCACCAGCGCCGGCAGCTCGCCGCCGGTCAGCACGTAATCGCCGATCGACAGCGTGTCGTCGGCCAGCCCGGCCGTCACGCGCTCGTCCACGCCCTCGTAGCGCCCGGCGAGGAGGATCACGTGGGGCACGCGCGCCAGCTCGGCCGCGACCGCCTGCGTGAACCGCCGCCCGCGCGGATCCGTCAGCACGACCCGGGTCCCGGGCGTTCGCAGCGCCTCGACGGCCGCGAACAGGGGCTCGGGCTTGAGCACCATCCCGCCGCCGCCGCCGAACTGGTAGTCGTCGGTGACCCGGTGCTTGCCCTCCGCGTAGTCTCGGAGATTGACCACCCGGATGTCAACGAGCCCGCGGGCCCGCGCGCGTCCGAGCATCGAGGCCGAGATCACCGGCTCGACCATCCCGGGAAAGAGCGTCACGATGTCGATCCGCATCGCCCTGCCCGCTACAGCTCCAGCAGTCCCTCCGGCGGCCGGATCACGATCCGGCGCGCGCTCACGTCCACCTCGCGCACGATCTCGGCCACGGCCGGGATCAGGTGCTCGCGCCCGTCGCCGCGGACGACCCACAGGTCGTGCGCGGGCGAGGTCTCCACCGCGCTCAGCTCGCCGACCGCGCGCCCGTCCTCCGTCTCCACGCGGCAGCCGACCAGCTGCCAGGGGTAGACGTGGCCCGGCGGCGGCGGCAGCGCCTCCGCCCGCGGCAGCGCTACCAGCCGGCCGGCCAGCCCGCGCGCCGTCTCCGGCGACTCGCAGCCCTCCAGCGAGAGCAGCACGCCGTCGGCCTGCCGCCGCACCTCGCGCACGCGCCGCACGCTGCGGCTGTCGTCGTGCGGGTTCCACAGCACGCACTGCTGGAGCGCGTCGAAGCGCTCGGGCCGGTCGGTCAGCGGCGCCACGCGCACGGCGCCGCGCAGCCCGTGCGGCCGCAGCACCTCGCCGATGACGACGAGGTCCTCGGCCACGGCGTCGGCTAGGCGCCGGCCTTGGCCGCCACCGCGATGAGCTTCTTCACGGTGTTGGAGGGCTGGGCGCCCTTGCTGATCCAGGCGTCGGCCTTCGCGCGGTCGATCTTGA
>DASSLH010000075.1:0-8479 GCA_035689625.1 Candidatus Methylomirabilota bacterium
AGCAGCGCGATGATCTTCGGGTTCGCCTCCCACACTGTCTGTCCGGCAAAGTGCTCGACCTCGGCGACGAAGCGCCCGTCGTCGTTCACCGGGTTGTAGACCCTCAGGCCGAGCGCACGCCCGAGGTCATAGTCTTCCTCGCCGTGGCCGGGCGCGATGTGCACGAGCCCGGTGCCGGTGTCCATCGAGACGAACGGCGCCGCGGCCACCTTGCCCGTGCGATCGATCCACGCGTGACGGTACTCGAGGCCGACCAGCGCCTGGCCCGGCATGGTGGCGAGGCGGCGTGGCTCCCGGAGACCGGCCACGGCCACGAAGGCCTCGGCCAGCTTGGCGGCGACCACCAGCGTCTCACCGTTGCCCTCCAGCGCGACGTACTCCTCCTCGGGATGGACGGCAATCGCCAGGTTGGCCGGCAGCGTCCACGGCGTCGTGGTCCAGATCACCAGCGACGGCTTCGGCGCGCCGGGCGCCTCGGGCAGCGGCGCCACCAGCGGGAACTTCACGTACACCGAGGGCGTGCGCTGCTCCTCGTACTCGACCTCGGCCTGGGCCAGGGCGGTCTTGCAGTGCATGCACCAGTGCACCGGCTTGAGCCCCTTGTAGACGAGCCCCTTGCCGACGAAGCGGCCGAACTCGCGCGCGATCACGGCCTGGTAGGCCGGCGCCATCGTGATGTAGGGGTTGTCCCAGTCGCCGAACACGCCGAGGCGCTTGAACTCCTCGCGCTGGATCTGCACGTACTGCGCGGCGTAGGCCCGGCACTTGCCGATCTTCTCCAGCGGGTCCATCGCGCGGCGTACGTCCACCGGCGCGGTGTCCAGGCCCAGCTCCTTGTCCACCTGGTGCTCGATCGGCAGCCCGTGGCAGTCCCAGCCGGGGACGTACACGGCGTTGAAGCCGAGCATCGAGCGCGACTTCACGACGACGTCCTTGAGCACCTTGTTGAGCACGTGGCCCATGTGGATGTGGCCGTTCGCGTACGGCGGACCGTCGTGCAGGATCCACAGGGGCCGCTCGGCGGACACCTCGCGCAGGCGCTTGTAGACGCCGATCTCGTCCCACCAGGCGAGCAGCCTGGGCTCCGCCTGAGGCAGGTTCGCCTTCATCGGAAAGTCGGTTTTCGGCAGGTTCAGCGTGGCTTTGTAGTCCATGGCCAGGAATTGTGATGGTACCACACGCGCTCGATGGCACACCCGGTGCAGCGCCGCGTCTGGGGAGGCATTGCCATGCTGCACTACGCGTTGCTCTTCCTGCTCATCGGGCTGGTGGCCGGCGCGCTCGGCGTGACCGGGGTGGCCGCCGTGGCCGGACAGATCGCCTGGGTGCTCTTCGTGATCGGGATCGTCCTGCTCGTCGTGCACGCCGCCCGTGGGCGAGGCTGGGGCGGTCGCCGCTGGGGCCGTCCGAACCTCTGACGCCTACTTCGGGTCCAGGTGCACCTCGCCGGTGGTGGCGTCCATCGTGAGCTTGAACTGATCGAGGAAGTCGCGGCCCAGCAGGCCGTCGCCGGCCCCCTCGCCGGCCAGCTCGTAGGCGCCGACCGGCATCTTCCCCACCCGCGCCTCGCCGACCTCGAGCGAGTCCACGACGACGTAGTCGATGCGATCGCGGCCGGTCGCGCCCTGCAGCTGGCCGCTGGCGACCGGGCGCGCGACGGCGACGCCGGCGGCCTGCAGCGCGCGCGGGCTGATCATCGTGCGATCGGCGCCCGTGTCGAGCAGCAGCTTCGTGACGAAGCTGCCGTTGATCTTGACGTCCACCAGGATGCGCTGGCCCGGCGTGTACTTGATGACGGTGCCGCCGGCCGGCCTGGCGGCCTCGCCCGCCGGCGCCGTGCTGGCCGGCGCGGCCGGCGCGTTGCGCAGCGGCAGCGGGACGGCGCGGGCGCGGTAGCGCTCGGGGACGTTGTCGTGGCCCTCGACGTAGTAGTTGTGGCCCTGCTCGTCGGTATAGCGATAGATCTGCGCGTGCGCCGGCGCCGCCAGCGTGACGAGCATGGCGCTCAGCGAGAGGGCGAGCACGACCGCCCGGCGCATGTCGCGATCATACCGCACAGCGTCGGACGCGGTATACGACCATTTCCGGGCCACCGGACACCTCGACGCGCTCCAGGCGCACGCGCTGCAGCGGCTCCAGCAGGTCCGTGCGCGCCGCCAGGCGCGGGAACCACGTCGGGAAGATGACGACGTAGTCCGGGCACGTGTCGCCGATGAAGCGGATCACCCCGTCCTCGCCCTGGCGGCGGTACGGCAGGACCTCCGGCGTGACGAGGCCCATGAGGTCCACGATCTCGCGCCGCGAGACGAACGCGATGGCGCCGATGTCGTTGACGGCCAGCCGCGCACGCGGCGCCGTGTGGGCCGCCAGCCAGTGGCCCAGCCGCACCTGCATCGCCTCGATGTTCTGCACGCCCCAGGCGTAGCGCTCCGCCGCCGGCATCAGCGCCCCCAGGGCCAGCGTGAGCCAGAGCAGCGCCAGCGCCTGGCGCACGCGCAGGCGCGAGTGGCTCACCGCCAGCGCGAGCACGACCGCCGCCAGCGGCAGGAGGTGGATGGAGTAGCGCCCTTCCTGGAACCCGGGACCGCGGTACGGCGCCAGCAGCGCCATGCCGAGCGGGTGGACGAGCAGCGCGAGCGCGACGACACCGAGCGCGCGGCCGCCACGGCGCCAGGCCAGGGGCACCCCGGGCAGCAGCGCCAGCGGCAGCAGCGCGTGCGTCCGCCAGAGCCATAGCGCCCACTCGCGCAGGAACGCCCACGGCCGCGCGCCCAGCGTCAGCGTGATCGGCTCCCGGATGCCGCCCAGCCAGCCCAGCAGTCCGCCCTCGACCTTGGCGGCCGCGGTGGCCGGGTACGGCGCGCCGACGGTCGCCCACGAGAACGCGACGAACGGTGCCAGCACGAGGGCCGGCAGCGCGACGAACGCGACGAGGCGGTGCGGCGTGAGCGGTCGCGCGAGCAGCAGCAGCGGGATCAGCAGCGCGGACTCCGGCCGCGCGGCGACGGCGAGGGCGGCCAGCAGCGCCGTCGCCCAGACACGCTCGCGCGCGTGCGCCCACAGCGCGGCAGCGACCAGCAGCGCGGCCAGGCCGACTTCCATGCCGGACAGCGCGCCCCAGGCGATCGGTCCCGTCCAGGTGAGCGCGACGGCGGCGACCAGCGCGACGGCGGGCGGCGCGCCCCAGGCGAGCGCCGCCCGCCGCGTGAGGAGCGCGGCGGCCAGCGTGCAGGCCACGCCGAGCGCCTTGGCCGTCGTCACCGAGGCCCCACCGACGAGCGCGGCGGCCGCCAGCAGCAGCGTCCACAGCGGCGCCGTCGAGCCGGCGACCGGGCGGCCGGGGTTGTAGACGAAGCCCAGGCCCTCGGCGAGGTTGCGCGCGAAGTGCAGGTGGATCCAGGAGTCGTCGAGCGGAAACCCGCTGACGCCGGCGATCAGCCGCTCGCGCACGGCGAACAGCAGCAGGGGCAGCGCGGCGCCGAGCGCGACGAGGAGGTCGTCGCGCCGCGAGGTCTCAGCGCCCAGGGAGCAGCGTGTAGCCGGCGTAGCGCACCGGCGTGCGGCCGAGCGGCAACACGTAGAGGAAGCGCCCGTATGGCAACTCGATCTCCACCAGGCCGGACGGCCGCTCGGTGTCGGGACTCCAGTGATCGACGAACCAGACGAGCCGGCGCGCCCGCGGCGGCAGCGTGACGTCGGCGTCCTCCTCCGGCGTCATCGCCGAGGCCAGGCGCGGCGCGTAGTAACCGGGCGGACGGTCACCGACGCTGAGCTCGTAGATCGCGTACTCCGGCAGGTAGTACATCGCGTGGCGCAGCCAGGGATAGGAGCGGGCGTTGCCGAGCTCGGTGATGATGACGGTGTCGGCGGCGGGATAGAGGCCGCGGATCGCGTCCACGAACGTGCGCACGACCTCCTCGTGCTCGTGCAGCGCCGCGGCCGTCCGGCTGAAGATCCAGTCGAACGCCTCGTGCTCGGCGGTCTGGCGCCAGGCCGGCTTGGGCGTCTCGAAGTCGCGCGGAAGCGGGCGCGCGCTGACGAAGAACGCGCCGTTGGCCAGCACGATGACCGTCACCGCCGCCGTGGTGAGCGCGGCGCGGGCGGCCAGGCTGGGCAGCCGCTCGGCGATGCGCGCCAGCGCGGCCAGCAGCACGCGGGTGAGCAGAATCACCAGCGCCGGCAGGAACGTGAGCACGTAGCCGGCCTGGCCGAAGTGCACGAGCGTGTAGACGAGCACCGGCGGCACGGTCCAGCCGATCAGGAACCACTCGCGCGAGGACCAGCCGTGGCGGCGCACGTACCAGGGCACCAGCAGGGCGGCGACCGCCAGCGGACCGAGGGCGACGAGCACGGACTCCAGCACGTAGCGCGACATCCGCAGCGTCGTCTCCACGGCGCCGCCGAGGATGGACGTCGGCACCACGACCGTGTCGGCGAGCTGGCGGGACGCCTCGAGGTAGCGGGCCAGGCCACCGGTGAGCCAGATCATCGGCACGAACCAGGCCAGCACCGTCACGGCCAGGATGCCGAGCCCACCCACGATCGTGCGGAGCCGGCGCACGCCGAGCACGGTGCAGCCGAGCCACAGCGGGAACAGCAGCAGCAGGAGCGACTGGCGCAGGCCGCCGGCCAGGCCGAGATAGCCGGCCGCCAGCCAGGCGTCGGTCTCGCTGCCCCGCATCGCACGGTAGGCGAAGTAGGCGACGACGGAGGCGAACAGCGCCTCGCCGGCGTAGCTGAGCCCCACGGTGCCGTAGAACCAGAACAGCGGGCTCACGCCGAGCAGGGTGGCCGCGGTCAGCGCCGTCGCCCGGTCGTACATCACCCGGGCCAGCAGGTAGACCACGAACGTGCCGGCGCCGCTGAACGCCACGGCCAGCAGCACGTACGAGGAGGCGGCGTCGCCGACCCAGCCGTGGACGAGACGGCCGAGGGCCACGTAGAGGATGTAGCCGGGCGGGTGCGGCTGGTGCTTGACGACGTCGTACTCGTTCAGCGCCAGCGCGAACTGCACGGCGTCCCAGTTGTAGAGCATGCGGGCCCGGTAGGGCAGCCGCGAGAGCACGGTGAGCACCGACAGCACGACCGCGAGGGCGTAGTCGAGGCGGTCCGCGCGCGCAGGCATGGCGACGTGGAGTATACGCGCCGCGCGGGTTAGGACGAGGGCCGCCGCGGCTCCGCCGCGGCGGCCCGAACGTCGGGAGGCTTGAGAGCCATCTCGGGGCCCCCATGTGCAGCCAGATCGGCGGCGCCGAGGACACCGCCCCAGTCGCCGAGCCGGGCGTGCTCGATGCGCAGCGAGTCGCGCGCCAGGATCGTGGTGGCCAGCAGCACGCCGCCGGTCACGTCGTCGAACAGCTCGGGGACGTTGTCCATCACGCCGCCGCCCAGAATCAGCAGCTCGGGGTTGAGCAGCGTGACGTAGTTGGCGACGGCCAGCGTGAAGTAGCGCCGCAGCTCGGTCCAGAGCCGGCGGGCGAGCTCGTCGCCGCTGTTGGCGGCGGCGGCCAGCATGTCCACCGTGAGCGCCGCGGCGTCGCCGCCCGTCTCGTCCCCCAGCGCGGTCCTGGCGCCGTCGGCCAGCGCGGCCCGCAGCCGGCGCTGCACGCCGGCGCCGGAGGCGTACTGCTCGAGACAGCCGTGACCGCCGCAGGGGCACGGCAGCCCGTCGGGCACGACCTGGGTGTGGCCCAGCTCGCCGGCGCTGTTGCCGCTGCCGCTCCAGAGCGCGCCGTCCAGGATGACGCCGGAGCCGATGCCGGTGCCGACGAAGACCGCGATGAGCGAGCGCGCACGGTGGACGCCGAAGCGGAACTCGCCCCAGGCTGCCGCCCGCACGTCGTTCTCGACGCTGACCGGCACGCCGAAGCGCGCGGCCAGGATGGCGGCCAGCGGCACGCCGCGCCAGCCGAGATTGGGCGCGGCGACGACGGCACCCGTGTCGGGATGGATGAGGCCGGCGGCGGCGACGCCGATGGCGGTCAGGCGATCGAGCGAGCCGGCCAGGCGCGCGATCGCCTCCTGGACGGTGTCGAGAACGGCGGCGGAGCCGCGGGTGGGCTCGGTGAGGACCTCGGTCTGCGCGGTCAGGCGCCCGTCGACCGTGACGGCGCCCGCGCGGACGCGGGTGCCTCCCAGATCGACGCCGATGACAGAGGCTACGCCTTCTTCTCCTCTTCCTTGCGCGTGGCCGCCGGGTCCTCCGGCTTGTTGGCCTCGTTGACGCCCTTCTTGAACTCCTTGACGCTCGTGCCGAGCGACCGGGCGAGGTCCGGCAGCCGGTTGGCGCCGAACAGCACCAGCACGATCACGAGGATGATCAACAGCTCCTGCGTGCCGAGGCCAAACATGTGAGGCTCCTTTTCGCGGTCAGCCCTCACCTTACCCTCCGGGTCAGCTTGAGCGCAAGACCCTCCGCTCGCCCACGCGCGCCGTCACGCGGCGGCCGTCGAAGAATTCCAGGAGCGGAATCGCGTACTTGCGGGAGATGCCGAGCAGGTCCTTGATGTCGCCGGGACCGATCTCCTTCCGCTCGCGCAGCATCGCCACGAGCTTGCCCTGGATGGCGTCCAGGGCCTGAGCGTGGAAGTAGAGCGACTCCTTGACGCGGACCAGCTTGCGCGCGCCGACCAGCACCTGGAAGAGCTCGTGCTCCTCGTCGCCGGTCACCCCGGCGCGCGCCAGCGCCTCCTCGGGGCTGGGCGGCGCCGCCGCCGCCGCCAGGTAGTCCTGCTCGAGGCGATCGACCACGCGCTGCTGTTCGGCGCTGAGCCGGACCTCGTGGGCGGCCAGCTGGACCTTGTCGCGCTCGGTGCGCACGACACCCTCGGCGACCAGCGTGTCGAGCAGGTGGGCGAACACGCGCTCGTCGGCGGCGCCGCTGCGGCCGCGCAGCTCCTCGCGCGACATGCCCGGCCGCAGCGGGAACGCGCGATGGAACTGCTCGAGCACGGCCAGCGCCAGGCCGCGCAGCCGCGCGAGGCTCTCGGGATGCACGTACCAGTCGCGGTCGATGGCCACCACGCGGCCGGACGACTGGAGCGTTGCCAGCAGCGCGCGCAGCCGCTCGGGGCCGAACGGCGCGCGTCCGGACAGCGCCGCGACGCGGACGCCGCCGGCGCCGGCGTTGCGGATGTGCTCGTCGACCACCGCCTCCGGCGCGCCCGACTGCAGCAGGCGGAGGTGCGCGAGGTGCACCGGCGCCTTGAGCTTGAAGCGCGGCGGGGCGATGTCGAGCAGCGTGCCGCCGCCGATCGTGAGCATCGGCGAGTAGGAGCGCACGACGAACCGGTCGCCCGGCAGCGCCACCAGCGGCGCCTCCAGCCGGAAGCGGGCGAAGCCGCTGCCGCCGGCCGCCAGCTCGGGCGCCTCCAGCAGCAGCACGCGGGCCATGACCTCGCTGGTGCCGGCGTGCAAGCGCACGCGATCGCGCGTCTTGAGCGGGCGCGGCGCGTCGGCGAGCAGCTCGAGCGTGCCGTCCACCAGCACGGAGGGCACCAGCGTGCCCGCCAGGCCCAGCACGTTGCCGCGCTCCACGGCGGCGCGTTCCACCGATTGAAGGTTCACCGCCGTGCGCTGGCCGGCGCTGGCCTCGGTGACCGGCTGGCCGTGCGTCTGCAGCCCCCGCACCTTGGCCTGCAGCGCGGCGGGAAAGATCTCGACGCGGTCGTCCACGCGCAGGCGGCCGGCCATGAGCGTGCCGGTGACGACGGTGCCGAAGCCCTTGATCGTGAACACGCGGTCGATCGGCAGCCGCGGCAGCTGATCGCTCCCGCGGGCGGGGACCGTGGCGGCGAGGTCGCGGAGCGCGGCGCGCAGGACGTCGAGCCCCTGCCCGGTGCGCGCGGAGACGGGGACGATCGGCGCGCCCTCCAGGAACGTGCCGCGCAGCAGCGTCGCCACGTCGTCGCGCACCAGCTCCAGCCAGTCGGCCTCGACGAGGTCGGTCTTGGTCAGCGCCACCAGCCCGTGGCGGATCTGCAGCAGCGAGCAGATCGCCAGGTGCTCGCGCGTCTGCGGCATCACACCCTCGTCGGCGGCGATGACCAGCATCGCCAGGTCGATGCCACCGACGCCGGCCAGCATGTTCTTGATGAACCGCTCGTGGCCGGGGACGTCCACGATCTCGATCGTGAGCCCGCCCGCCTCCTCCAGGAACGCGAAGCCGAGGTCGATCGTGATGCCGCGCGCCTTCTCCTCGGGGAGACGGTCGGTATCGGTGCCGGTGAGCGCCTTCACCAGCGAGGTCTTGCCGTGGTCGATGTGCCCGGCGGTGCCGACGACGACGTGCCGGGCCATCGTCACGAGACCGCGGCGGTGAGCGCCTTGACGAGCGCGACGACCTGCGCCGGCAGGACCGTCCGGCAGTCGAGGAACAGGCGGTCGTCCACGAGGCGGCCCACGACCGGCGGGTCACCCGCGCGCAGCGCGGCGTCGAGCGCGCGGGCGGCGGCGCCGGTGTCGCCGAGCGCCACGCCGG
>DASSLH010000076.1:0-3532 GCA_035689625.1 Candidatus Methylomirabilota bacterium
AGGGCGAGGCCTTGTAGAGCACGAGCAGCGCGTGGGAGGCGAGCACGCTGGCGCAGCCGAGCACGATCACCGTCCGCTTGACCCGCGGCGAGAGCGCGCCGGGGCGCAGCGCCGGGGAGCCCGCCAGCGCCAGGAGCGCCAGCAGCTCCAGCACCGGATAGAAGTCCATGCGATAGCGAAACGCCAGCACGAACGCCGTCAGCAACGCCAGCGGCGGCACGGCCAGGGCGGTGGCCAGCAGTGCGGCGGCGCGGCGATCGAGCGCGGTCGTCGGGCGCAGGAGGACGCCGAGGCCGAGGGCGGCGACGACGAGCAGCAACGGGTCGGAGAGCAGGAAGCTGCTGGGCGGCAGCTCGACGAGGTCCAGCAGGCGCTCCTGGAACTCGGCGAACGCGAGATGCGCCGGCGCGTCGTGCACCCACCACACCGGGGCGAAGTAGTACATGAGCCCGTACGGCAGCCGGCGGACGTTGAATACGCCGTAGCGCGTGAGCGCGGGGATCCCGTCGGGGTGCGTGTAGAACTGCAGCAGCGGCTGGGCGAACGTCAGCGGATTGCCGAAGCGCCCGTAGTTGACGACGCCGACGGCCAGCACGCCCACGCCGAGCACGAGCAGCGGCGCGACGAAGCGCGCCGCGCGCAGGCCACCCTGCCGCCGCTCGCGAGCGACGAGCAAGGCCAGCAGGGCGAGGAGGGCGAGCGACAGGCCGGCGCCGGTGGTCACGCGCGCGAGCAGGGCGAGGGCGGCGAGCGCCGCCAGCGCGAGCAGCGCGCGATCGGTGAAGCCGCGGGCGCCGAGGAGACCGCCGAGCGCGACGGCGACGAAGCCCGCCGCGAAGGCGCCCGCCCACAGCAGCGCCTCCTGGTACACGCTCGGCCGCAGGAACTGCACCTGGGCGCCGGCGAACAGCGTGACCACGACCATGGCGACGAAGGCCGGGCCGCCGGCGCCGGCGGCCTGCGCCGTGCGCAGCGCCCGGAGCTTGAAGGCGGCGGCCAGCGTCGCGGCCAGCAGGCAGAACAGCAGCGAGACGTCGAGCGTGCGCAGGTCCACGAGCGGCAGCGCGACCAGCCGGGCCAGCGCCGGCGCCACGCCGAAGTAGGCGTACGTCTTGCCGTCCTTGACGATCGCCTCCCAGCGGATCGCGCCGGGGTCGACGTCGAAGCGGCCGTGCAGCAGGTGCAGCAGCATGCTGTTGAACGTGCGGCCCAGCACGCCGGCGCCGTTGTTCCAGCCCGCCTCGGTCGCCGAGGACCAGAACCGGAACGCGCCGTTGGAGATCAGGCAGGCGTAGTAGCTCGCCGCGACGGCCAGGAGCGCGAACCACCCGGCGCGCTTCACCGCGCCGCGCCGGCCCCGCGTCCGGCGGCGGGCGACGCCGCGCGGGACTGGGCGGCATGGTCGTCCACCGCCGCGCGAATCTCGCGCATGAACCGCTCGGCCGAGAAGCGCTCGCGGCGGGCGGCCAGGTGCGCGCGCAGCGCGTCCTGCTCGGCGGGATCGCGGATCACGCGCACGATCTTCGCGACGGCGTCGTCCACCGAGTCGTAGACCAGCCGCCGGTCGGCGACGATCTCGACCTGACCGCCGCCGTTCGGCACCCACACGATGCAGCCGCCCAGCATCAGCTCGGCCGGCGCCATGCCGAAGTGCTCCTCGAGCATACCGTGGATGCCGTAGCGCTGGCGCGCGATGAGCTCCACCAGCTGCGGCCGCGAGAGGTTCTCGTGCATGGTGAAGCCGGCCGCCCGCGCGCGCGCCGCGATGTCGCGGGCGTACTTGCGATGGTCGGGCGTGCCGACGACGTGCAGGTGCACGCCGGGCACCTGCGCACGAACGCCGGCCACGATCTCGATCACGCGCTCCAGCCGCTTCTCGGGCGCGATGCGGCCGATGCACACGAAGCCCGGCGCCCGCGCCGCCCATGGCACCGCCGGGAACTGCGCCGTCACCGGCGGGTAGACCGTGCGCGTGGACAGCCCGTAGCGCTTCTGGCAGAGCCGCCCCGTCCAGTCGGAGTTCACGAGCGTCAGGTTGCGGTGGACCGCCGCCGTCGAGAATCCCGAGAGGGCCTCGCAGAGCCGGTAGTAGAGCTTTAGCAGCGGGGCCAGGTGATACCAGTGGATGTCCACGTCGGGGCGCGGAAACGAGTTCCACGGGTAGTGCACGTACTGCACCCCCGGCGTGCCGAAGTCGGCCTCGTTGTTGGCGGTCACCGCCAGGTCGTACTCGCCGCCCAGCCGCTTGGCCGTGCGCAGCATGATCGCCGTGCGCAGCAGGCTCAGCGACAGCGGCGGCGTGTCCACCAGCCAGCGCACCGGCGCCGGCACCCGCAGCGTGCGGACGTCACCGGGCTTGAGCGACGTGCCCCAGAAGCGGTTGATGCGCTCGAGGTCGAGCGCCACCCAGGTGAACAGCGTGACGTCGTGCGCGTCCTTGAGGCCCTGCACCATCCAGGCGGCCACGCCGTTGCCGCCGCCCGGCGGCTGCATCGAGGGCTGCACGAAGAGGATCTTCACCGCATCTGCATCGTCGCCAGCGCCAGCAGCGACAGCGACAGCGACACGACGTAGAGCAGCAGGACGGCCCCGCGGTGCGAGAGGCCCAGGCCGAGCAGCTGATAGTGCAGGTGCTGCTGATCGGCCGAGAAGATGTGCCAGATCCCCTGCCCGCGCGTGCGGCGGATCATCGACAGCACGGTCTCGGAGATCGGCAGCGCGAAGATCAGCAGCGGCACCGCGACGGCCAGCGCGGTGGCGCCCTTCTGCCAGCCGTTGATGGCGGTGACGGCCAGCACGTGACCGACAACGAGGCTGCCGGAGTCGCCCAGGAAGATCGTGGCCGGGTTGAAGTTGTAGGGCAGGAACCCGCAGAGGGCGCCGAGCAGCGCGACGAGCAGCAGGCCGCCCTGCGTGTCGCCGCGCGAGATGGACACGGCCCCGCACGTGGCCGCGGCGATGATCGCCAGTCCCGTCGCCAGCCCGTCGAGGCCGTCCATGAGGTTGAAGGCGTTGGTGAGGCCGACGATCCACAGGACCGTCGCGGGCACGCCGAGCCAGCCGAGCGGGTGGGTGGTCCCGAACAGCGTGAGATGGTCGATGCGCACGCCCATCGCGACGGCCACCAGCGCGGCCAGCACCTGGAAGACGAGCTTGACCACCGGCCGCACCGGCTTGAGATCGTCCCGCAGCCCGACGCCGAAGACGATCACGACGCCGAGCAGCGCCGGCAGCCAGGCCGTGACGTCGGCGACGCTGGCCCAGCCGAGCGCCGTGACGATCGCCAGCGCCACCACCGCGGCGAGCGTCACGCCCACGCCGCCGATGCGCGGGACCGAGACCGTGTGGATCTTGCGCTCCCCCGGCAGGTCGAGCAGGCCCCAGCGGCGGCCCAGCGCGCGCACGGCCGGCGTGAGCGAGGCCGCCAGCCCCGCCGCGATGGCGAACAGGCCGAGGTAGATCACCAGCGTCCCGCCATCAGCGTCTCGCAGTCGGCGACGATGCGTGCCGCGGCGTCGGGCGCCGCCAGCCG
>DASSLH010000077.1:0-8066 GCA_035689625.1 Candidatus Methylomirabilota bacterium
CCAGGACCCGACGAGCATCGACCGTGCGCGCGAGCTGCTCGAGCGCGCGCTGGCCCAGGACCGCCAGCCCGAGACGATGGTGACGCTGTCCTACGTCTACTTCCTCACCGGCGACGTGCGGGCAACGACGCCAGAGGAGAAGCTGGCCGCCTACGACAAGGGCCGCGAGATCGGCAAGCGCGCGGTCGAGCTGGCGCCGCGCAACCCCGATGCCCACGTGTGGTACGGCATCAACACCGGCCGCTGGGGCCAGACCAAGGGCATCATGCGCTCGCTCTTCCTGCTGCCGCCCGTGCGCGAGCAGGTCGACACGACGCTGGCACTCGATCCCAAGAACCTCCAGGCGCTGTCGCTCTCCGGCAACGTCTTCTTCGAGGTTCCCCGCATCGCCGGCGGCGATCGGGAGAAGGCCGAAGCGCAGTTCCGCAAGGCGCTGGAGATCGACCCCCACTTCACCGTCGCCCGCGTGGACCTGGCCCGCGTGCTGATCGCCACCGGCCGCGCCGCCGAGGCGCGCCGCGAGCTGCAGAAGGTCATCGACGAGCGCCAGCCCAACAACGTCGCCGACTGGAACGTCAAGGATCTGCCACGCGCCCGCCAGCTGCTCGAGTCGCTCAAGGGCAAGTAGACATCGTCGCGGTCATCCGGCGCCTGCGCAAGACGCGGGCCGCCTGGAACCCGACGGCGCTGGCCGAGCTGGCCGAGACCACCCGCGATCCCTTCCGGGTCCTCATCGCCTGCATCCTGTCGCTGCGCACGCAGGACACCACCACCGGCCCGGCCGCCGCCCGCCTGTTCGCGGTGGCCGACACGCCGGCCGCCATGCTGAAGCTGCCCGCCCCGCGCCTCGCGCGGCTGATCTATCCCGTCGGCTTCTACCGCACCAAGGCGCGGGCGATCCTCGGCATCTGCGGCGACCTGCTGCAGCGCTTCGGCGGCCGCGTGCCCGACACGATCGACGCGCTGCTCACGCTCAACGGCGTCGGCCGCAAGACGGCCAACCTGGTGGTGACGATGGGCTTCGGCAAGCCCGGTATCTGCGTGGACACCCACGTGCATCGCATCTCGAACCGCCTCGGATACGTGCGCACGCGCACACCGCACGACACCGAGATGGCGCTCCGCGAAAAGCTGCCGCGGCGCTTCTGGATCGGCTACAACGACCTGCTCGTCTCCTTCGGCCAGAACGTCTGCACGCCGCTGTCGCCGCGCTGCTCGACCTGCCCGGTGCGCCCTCTCTGCCGCCGCGTCGGCGTCACCAGCTCCCGCTAGGGCTTCAGCAGACGCCGCAGCGTCGCCAGGTTGCGGCGGTCGGCGATCGGCGCGGGCTCCTTCGGCGTTTCCAGCACCTTGGGCACGCCGCGAAAGCGCCGGTCGTTGAGCAGCAGGCGGAAGGGCGCCAGCCCGAGCTTGCCGCGGCCGATGTGCTGGTGGCGATCGAGGCCGGAGCCGAGCGGCGCCTTCGCGTCGTTCAGGTGGAACGCCAGCACGCGCTCGAGGCCCACGGTCGCCGCGCACGCGGCAAACGCGCGCTCGTAGCCGGCGGGCGTGCGGATGTCGTAGCCGGCGGCGAACAGGTGGCAGGTGTCCAGGCACACGGCGAGCCGGTGCGGCCGCCCGGCGCGATCCAGCAGCGTGCCCAGCTGCTCGAACGTGCGCCCGACCGCGCCGCCGGCGCCCGCCGTGTCCTCCAGCGCGATGCGCACGCGGTAGCCCCGCGTGCGCCGCAGCGCCTCGCTCACCGCGGACGCGGCCCGTTCGACGCCCGCCTCGACCCCGGCGCCCATGTGCGAGCCCGCGTGGACGACGACGCACAGCAGGCCGAGGGCCTCGGCGCGCTCGAGCTCGTCGGTGAACGCGGCCACCGCCTGGCGCCACGCCGACGGATCCGGCCCGGCGAGGTTGATCAGGTAGCTGGCGTGCGCAAAGACCGAGCGGACGCCGCTCGCGCGGCGGGCGGCGCGGAACGCGCGCGCCTCGGAGTCGGCGAGCGGCCGCGCCGCCCACTGGCGCTGGTTCTTGAGGAAGATCTGCGCCGCGTCGCAGTCGAGGCTGCGCCCTCGCTCGAGCGCCAGGGGCAGGCCGCCGGCGATCGACACGTGGGCGCCGAGGCCGTCGCGCGGCGGCATCTCAGCCGGCCGGCGCGCCCGCCCGCGCCAGCAGCTCGCCGAGGCGGCGCTGGCGATAGGCCCACAGCCCGCGCAGCTGGCGGCGGACCAGCGCGGCGTGGGCCAGGCGTCCCAGTGCTCCCAGCGGCAGCCGGTACGTCACGCGGTCTTCCACCCAGGTGCCGCCGCCCTCCTCCAGGAACAGGTGACGGTGCTCCCAGCGCGCCCACGGCCCGCGCACCTGCACGTCCACGAAGCGATAGGGCGGATCGTACTCGCGGATGTAGCTGCGCCAGGACAGCGGCAGCCCCAGCCACGCGACGCGGAAGTCGAGCACCGCGCCCGCCGACAGCTCGGTGACGTCGCTCAGCAGACGCAGGCCGACGCGCGGCGGCGTGAGCTTCAGCAGGTTGCGCGGATCGGCGAAGAAGACGAAGACCTCGGGGCGCGGGCGCGCCAGCCAGACGCGGGCTTCGAGCACGTGATCGGCCATCGCGACACCGCCGGGCAGCGGCGCGGCTATGATAGGCAGGTGCCGGGACTCAGTCAAACACGCGCCTACGCGGCGTTGCTGCTGATCGCGACGCTCTGGGGCACGTTCCCGGCGACCGGCAAGCTGGCGGTGCAGGACTTCCCGCCGGTGTTCCTCACCGCCCTCCGCGCGGTCATCGCCTCGAGCTTCCTCGTCGCCCTGCTCTTCCGCTCCGGCGCCGCCGACACGATGCGCGCGCTCGGCCCCGACAGCCTCCGGGCCTTCGCGGTGCTGGGGGTGTGCGGGCTGGTGCTGTCCACGCAGCTGTCCTACTTCGGCTACGCCCACACCACCGCCGCGAACGCGGCCATCCTGCAGGCGGCCACGCCGGTGCTGGTCGCGCTGGGCGCCCGCGTCTATCTCGGCGAGCGGCTGCGCCGCCGCCAGCAGGCCGGCGTCGCCGTGTCCACGCTCGGCGTGCTGCTGGTCGTCACCGACGGCCGCCTGTGGACGCTGCGCCTGCAAGACCTCCGCTCGGGCGACTTCATCACGCTCGCCGGGCTGGTGGCCTGGATGGCGTACACGGTCTACGGCAAGCGCGTCGTGAGCACGCACTCGCCGGCGGTGACGACGACGGCCGCCTACGTGGCCGGCACCTGCGTGCTGGTCGCCGAGGCCGCGCTGACGGCGCCGCTGTTCCCCCGCCCGGTGCTGACGTCGGTGCGCGCGTGGACGGTCGTGCTCTACCACGCGCTGTTCGGGGCGATCGCGCACATCTGGTGGTACCGGGCGGTCGACCGCGTGGGCGCCAGCCGCGCCGCGGTGTTCATGAACGTCACGCCGATCGTGGGCGTGGTGATGGCGGCCTCGCTGCTGCAGGAGCCGGTGGGAATCTGGGAGGTGCTCGGCACGCTGCTCGTGCTGGCCGGCGTGACGCTGACGACGGCGCCGGGAGGGAGCACCGAGCGCGCTCCCTCCCGGCGGCAGGAGCGCTAGAGCTTCTTCACCTCGGCGAGGATCTTGTCGGGGTCGGGCAGCTCACCCTTGCCGTACTTCTCGATGAACCGGACCTTGCCGCCCTTGTCCACGACGAAGGTGGCGCGACTGTTGGCGTTGAAGTCGGGCCAGTACACGCCGTAGTCCTTGGCGACGGTGCGGTGCGTGTCCGACAGCAGCGGGTAGTTGCTGATGCCGACCGACTTCGCCCAGTTCTCGTGGCTGAACGGGCTGTCCGTGGAGATACCCAGCACCTGGGTATTGGCCGCCTCGAAGTCGCGGGTGCGCTTGTCGAAGGCGGGCATGCACTTGCTTCAGCCGGGCGTCCAGTCCAGCGGGTAGAAGAGCAGGACGACGTTCTTCCCCTTGTAGTCGTGCAGGCTGACTTCCTTCAGCCCGACCGTCTTCAGCGTGAAGTCGGGCGCGGAGTCGCCCAGGTTCAACGTCTTGTCGGTGCTCACGAGGAGGTTCCCCCTTTCGCCGATGTGCGCGTCTCGCGGGTCATCGTAGCACGCGCCGCACGCCCGACCCGGACCGGCGGCTTGCGCACGGCCGCCCAGAGCGCCTCGCGCCGGGCCTCGAGCGGCTGGGCCGTGAGGCCCAGATGGGCGGCGGCGGTCACGACGCGCCCGGTCTCCCACAGGCGCTGCAGGCGTGTGAAGAAGCGCGGGTCGCGCACCGCGTGGTGGTCCATGATCACGCGGCAGCCGGTGGCGTCCAGCACGCGGCGCAGGTTGTCGATCGCGCGCTCGATCGCCGTCGTGCCGACCTCGCGCTCGACGTAGGACGGCGGCCCCGACAGGTAGAGCGTCGTCGGCCGCTGCTGGATCAGCCAGGCCGCCGCCACGCCGGAGAGCGGGCCCTGCACGTCGGAGGCGAACACGAAGCGCTCGTGCTCGCGGTGGTCGACGACGGTCAGCGCGACCACGTAGCCCAGCGTGGTGCCCTCCACGCCGTGCGGCAGCGGCTGCGAGATGCGCAGGTCGAGGTCGGGCGTGGTGAGCGCCAGCCCGTCGGCGGCCTGCAGGTTGGCCGGCTTGGCCAGCGCCGCCCACAGCGCCTGGGCGCGCCGGGCCTGCAGCCCGCTCACCATCCGCCGCGGGTCCTTGGCCAGGACCACGCGCCCGGCGTAGGACGCGGGATCGGAGCGGAAGTGGTCGTCGTGATAGTGGCTCACGAAGACGTAGCGGGCGCGGGCCGCGTAGGCCGAGATGCGATCGTTGGCGCGCCGCAGCGCGTCCCACTCCTCGGCGCTCGGCGGCAGCCCGTAGCGCGAAGGCGCCAGCGTGGCGCCGGGGTCGAGCAGGATTCCGGTGCCCCCGGCCTCGACGTACGTCGCCATCGAGCGCACGCCGAGCGAGTCGGCGGCGAGCGGGATGATCTTCACAGGCAGCGCCCGCCGTCGACCTCGATGCACGAGCCCGTGATCATCGCCGCCGCGTCGGAGGCAAGGAACACCGCGGTTTCGGCGATGTCCTCGGGCTGGTTGAGGCGGCCGAGCGGGACGGTGGCGACGTACTGGGCCAGCCCCTCGGCGTCCACCTCCTTCTTGTTCATGAACGTCGGCAGCATCGGCGTGTGGGTGGCGACCGGCGCGATCGCGACGACGCGCACGCCGTGCGGTGCGGCCTCCAGCGCCAGCGCCTTGGTCAGCGTCACGACGGCGCCCTTGGAGGCCGCGTAGGTCTGGCCGCCCGGCCGCGGGCGGATCGCCGCGGTGGACGCGGTGATCAGGAACAGGCCGCGGCGCTGGCGCTTCATCACCGGCAGCGCGTACTTGGCGCCGAGCCAGACGCCCTTGACGTTGACGGAGAAGATGGCGTCGAATGTCTTCTCGTCCACGTCCTCGATGTTGCTCTTCCACTGCGGCACGCCGGCGTTGGCGTAGAAGACGTCCAGGCGGCCCCACTGCGCCGCCGCCCGCTCGACGATCGCCTGGTTGTCGGCCGCCCGCGTCACGTCGGCGCGCGCCGCCGCGGCCTGGCCGCCGGCCTTCTCGATGCGCTCGACCGTCGCCTTGGCGCCCCCCTCGTCGAGATCCGCGACCAGCACGCGGGCGCCCTCGCGCGCCATGGCCAGCGCCGTCGCGGCGCCGATGCCGGAGGCCGCGCCCGTCACGATCGCCACGTGATCCTTCAGCCTCATGACGCTCTCCTTGTCCTCTAGAGGACGAGCTCGGCCATCGCGCGCACGGCGGCCTGGTCGCCCGCGACCATCAGCGTGGTCACGCCGGAGGCCTTCCACTCGGCGAGCTGCTCGCGCAGCCGCTCGCGCGGCCCGCACAGTGCCACCTCGTCCACCAGCGCGTCGGGCACGGCGGCGGCCGCCTCGTCCTTACGGCCGGCCAGGAACAGGTCCTGGACCCGGCGCGCGGCGTCCTCGTAGCCGTAGCGGCGCGCGATGTCGTTGTAGAAGTTCCGGCCGCGCGCGCCCATGCCGCCGACGTAGAGCGCCACCCGCGGCTTGACCGCGGCCCGGCAGGCGGCGACGTCGTCGCCGACCACGACGGTGACCATCGGCATGACGTCGAACGTCTTCTCCGCCGGCGTGCCCGTGCGGCCTCCGGCGCGGAAGCCCTCGGCCAGCCACTCGCGAAACATGCCCATGCGGCGCGCGCTGAAGAACACCGGGATCCAGCCCTGGGCGATCTCGGCAGCCAGCGCGACATTCTTCGGGCCGACGGCGGCCAGGTAGATCGGCAGGTCGGCGCGGCCGTGCAGGATCGAGCGCAGCGGCTTGCCCAGCCCGGTGGCGCCCGGCCCGCTGTACGGCACCTGGTAGTACTCGCCGCGGAACTCCACCGGCTTCTCGCGGCGCAGGATCGCCCGCACGATCTCCACGTACTCGCGCGTCTTCACGAGCGGCTTGCCGAACGGCTGGCCGTGCCAGCCCTCCGCCACCTGCGGCCCCGACACGCCGAGGCCGAGACGGAAGCGGCCGCCGGAGAGCGCGTCGAGCGTCATCGCGGTCATCGCGGTCATGGCCGGCGTGCGCGCGGGGATCTGCATGATGCCGGTGCCGACGCGGATGCGCTCGGTGCGGGCGGCGATCCAGGCCGCCGGCGTGACGGCGTCGGAGCCGTAGGCCTCGGCCGTCCACACGGAGTCGTAGCCGAGCCGCTCGGCCTCGAGGATCTTGCCCATGTCGAGCGACACGCCGGCGCCCGAGTAGTTGAGGTTCAGCGCCAGGCGCATGTCTCGACTCCCTTCCGCTTCGGTTCCCACCGGTACGTCCCGAGCGGCACGCGGCCGCGGCGCAGGCGGACGCCTTCCTGCTCCAGGCGAATCCGCTGCGTCAGCATCCCGGTGCCCTGGCGTCGGCGGCTGATCCCGCCCGCCGAGTTCACCACGCGATGCCACGGCACGTCGTCGGGGCACTGCCGCATCGCGCCGCCGACGGCGCGCGCCGCTCGCGCCTGCCCGACCAGCGCCGCGACCTGGCCATACGTCACCACCCGGCCGCGCGGCACGCGCCGCACCAGCGCGTACACGGCCGGCTGGAACTTCACCCGACTTGCTGGGGGCCCCGCCATGGCCTCCAGACCCCCCCACGCTCGGACGCGCCCCGGCGTCGCCGTGGCGCGCCGCGACGTTGTCACACGAAGCCTCACCCCAGCGCCGCGCCCGCGCCCAGCTCGTGCAGCCGCGCATAGAGACCGCCGCGACGCAGCAGCTCGGCGTGGGTGCCGTCCTCGTGGATGCGGCCGCGATGCAGGACGAGGATCCGCTCGGCGTTCTGGATGGTGGACAACCGGTGCGCGATCGTGATCGTCGTCCGACCGGTCATGAGCCGCGCCATCGCCTCCCGGATCATCCGCTCGGAGTCGGGATCGACGCTGGACGTCGCCTCGTCCAGCACCAGGATTGCGGGATTGTACACGAGCGCACGGGCGATGGCCAATAGCTGGCGCTCGCCGTGCGAGAGATTGGCCGCGCGCTCGACCAGCGCCGTCTGCAGCCCGGCCGGCAGCCGCGCGATCAGCGCCTCCGCGTTGGCGCTCTGGAGCGCGCGCTGCACCGCGGCGGCGCCGGCACCGTTGACGTCGAGCGCCAGGTTCGCTTCCACCGTGCCGGTGAAGAGCACGGGATCCTGGAAGATGACGCCGACGTGCCGGCGCAGCCGGCGCAGGTCCCACTCGCGCACGTCCATGCCGTCCACCAGCACGCGCCCGCGCCGCACGTCCCACGTCCGGTTGAGCAGACGCACGCAGGTGGACTTGCCCTCGCCGGTGGTGCCCACCAGCGCGACGTGCTCGCCGGGCGCCACCGAGAACGCGCAGCTGGCCAGCACCCAGCGCTCGTCCTCGTAGGCGAACCAGACGTGCTCGAAGTCCACCCGGCCCGCCCGCGCGGCCGGCGCCGCCCCGCGCGGCGGCGACACGATGGCCGGCGCGCGGTCGAGCAGGCCGAAGATGCGCTCGGCCGAGGCCATCGCCGCCTGCATCACCGTGTACTTGGCGCCGAGGTCGCGGATGGGCAGGAAGAAGCGGC
>DASSLH010000078.1:0-8617 GCA_035689625.1 Candidatus Methylomirabilota bacterium
GCTCGGCTTCATGCGCGCCAGCTCGGCGGCGCCGATCATGTGGCGCGTCTCCCGCGTGAGGGGCGCGCACATCACGACGACGTCCGCGCGCGCCAGCAGCTCGCCCAGGCGGTCGGGCCCCAGCCAGGCCTCCGGCAGCCGCCCCTCGGGGTCGCCGCTGCCCGGCGGGCAGTAGCCGTCATCGGCGTGGCGCGAGGGATCGCGCTTGCAGGCGATGACCGACATGCCGAAGGCGGTCCTGGCGATGCGGGCCAGCTCGCGGCCGATGCTGCCGTAGCCGATGATGCCGAGCGTGGCGCCGCGGACCTCGGTCGGCACGAACAGCGGCCAGCGCTGCTCGTCGGGCGGCCAGCCGCCGCGCGCCTTCCACTCGACCATGCGCGGCACGCGGTGGGCCAGCGCCAGCAGCGCGGTGATCGCGTACTCGGCGATCGTCGCCGCGTGCACGCCGCTGGTCGTCGTCAGCGGCAGCGTGCTCGCGGTGTAGAGCGGGTGCTCGCGCAGCCCGTCCACGCCGGCCATGTGCAGCTGTACCCACTTGAGCTTCGCCGCCCGGCCGACGTCGCGCGGCGGCGCCCCCGCGTAGAGCACGTCCACCGCCCCGTAGTCGGCGGCCTCCGCCGAAGCGCAGGTCACGCTCAGCTCGGGCGACACGCGGCGCAGCCGGTCCAGCTGGGCCTCGGTGAAGCGCATCGTGACGAGAACGCTCAACACGAGCCACGATTCTAGCCGAACCGGGCGGTACAATCCCGCCCATGTCGCCGAGCGAGGAGGTCCTCGAGCCCGCGCTGCCGATCTGCGATCCCCACCATCACCTCTGGGATCATCCGGGTCGTCGCTACCTGCTGGACGAGCTGCTGGGCGACACCGGCAGCGGCCACGACGTGCGCGCGACCGTGTTCGTCGAGTGCCTGTCCATGTACCGCGCCGACGGGCCGGCGCCGCTGCGGCCGGTGGGCGAGACGGAGTTCGTCAACGGCATCGCCGCCATGAGCGCCAGCGGGCGCTACGGTCCCACCCGCGTCGCCGCCGGCATCGTGTCGTTCGCGGATCTCAGCCTCGGCGAGGCCGTGGGCGCCGTGCTCGACGCCCACCTGGCGGCCAGCCCGCGCTTCCGCGGCATCCGTCACGCGACGGCCTGGGACGCCAGCGAGGCGATCCGCAACGCCCACACCAACCCGCCGGCGGGGCTGCTGGGTGAGGCCGGCTTCCGCCGCGGCTTCGCCGAGCTGGCGCGCCGCCGCCTGACCTTCGACGCCTGGCTCTATCACCCGCAGATTGCCGAGCTCACCGCCCTCGCCCGCGCGTTCCCCGACACGACGATCGTGCTCGACCACTTCGGTGGCCCCCTCGGCATCGGGCCCTACCAGGGCCGGCGTGCCGAGGTGTTCGCCGCCTGGCGCAGCGCGGTCGGGACGCTCGCAGAGTGTCCCAACGTCGTCGCCAAGCTCGGCGGCCTCGTGATGCCGCTCAACGGCTTCGGCTTCCACAAGCGCGCCGAGCCGCCGTCGTCCACCGAGCTCGCGGAGGCCACCCGCGACTGGTACCTGCACACGATCGACGCCTTCGGCGTCGACCGCTGCATGTTCGAGAGCAACTTCCCGGTGGACAAGGTCAGCGCGTCCTACCGTGTGCTCTGGAACTCCTTCAAGCGCATCGCGGCGAAGTTCTCGGCGGCCGAGAAGGCCGCGCTCTTCCACGACACCGCCGCGCGCGTCTATCGCCTGGGCGGGGGTTGACGGCGCAGCAGGCGGGGTGCAGCCTACTCCGCGAAGTCAGCCCCCAGGACAAGGAGCTCGCATGACAGCCAACGGCCGCTACGAGATCGAGGTCAGCGACGTCGAATACCTGCGCCACGGCGACACCCCGCTGCTGGCCCGCGTCTTTGCTCCCCGCGGCCAGGGTCCGTTCCCGCTCGTCGTGCAGCTGCACGGCGGCGCCTGGTTCCGCGGCGACCGCCTCAACGACACGGTGATCAACGAGCCGCTGGCCAAGAGCGGTATCGTCGTCGCCGCGCTCGACTTCCGGCAGCCGCCACAGGCCGGCTACCCCGCGTCGATGCAGGACATCAACTACGCCGTGCGCTGGTTCAAGGCCAACGCCGCCCGCTTCCACGTGCGCGCCGACCGGGTGGCGCTCGAGGGCAGCTCCAGCGGCGCCCATCAGGCGATGCTGGCCGCCATGCGGCCGCGGGATCCGCGTTACGCCGCGATCGCGCTGCCGGCCGGTACGCCGGCGATGGATGCCCGCGTGCAGGCCGTCGTGCTCTGCTGGCCGGTCATCGACCCCCTTGGCCGCTATCGCTACGCGAAGGAGCTCAAGGCCAAGGGCCAGCCCTATCCCGAGGTCGTGGATCGCGTGCTGCCCGGCCACGATCAGTACTGGGTGACCGAGGCCAACATGGAAGAGGGCAATCCCGTGATGGCGCTCGAGCGCGGCGAGAAGGCCGAGATGCCGCCGGCGCTCTACATCCAGGGTGACAAGGACCAGGCGCACCCGCGTCCGCACCTGGAGCGCTTCGTCACCGCCTACCGCAAGGCCGGCGGCCAGGTGGATCTCGAGCTGCTGCCCGGCGAGGCCGAGGGCTACATCAACAAGCGCCCGGCCGCCGCCGCTCGCACCGTCGAGCGCATCATCGAGTTCGTTCACAAGCATCTCGGTTAGGCGCGACCGATGGCGCCGGCGGCCGGTCATGGACTGGCCTGCCGGTGCCGCCGGTTGATCGCGAACTAGCCAGCGCCAGCCGCCTCCAGGGACCGATACGCCGTCTTCGCGGCTACTTACGGCGCCGGTCGGGCCGGGCACGGTCGTTGCTAATCAGGAGCGACCGCCTATGTCGGACGAGGCGTTATGAGTATGCGTGTGCTGGTCGTCGAGGACGACGAGCGGCTGTGCGAGGTCTTCCGCGACTACCTCCTGCAGCTGGGACATGAGCCGCTCGTCGTCCGCACGGCCGAGGCCGCGCTGGCCGTGCTGCAGGAGACGCGCCCCGCCGTCATGCTGCTCGACATCCACCTGCCGGGCATGAGCGGCCTCGACTTCCTGCGGCTGCAGGGCACACGCGGGCTGCACGTGCCCATCGTGGTGATGTCGGGCGGCCTGAACGCCGGCGAGGCGGACGATTGCCTGCGCCTCGGCGCCGTGGACTACCTCGGCAAGCCGATCGCCCTCGACCACCTGCGCGACGTGCTGTCGTGCCTGCAACCGCTCGCCGAGACCCCGACGACGGGCCCGTCAACGCGGGAACGCACGGACGTCGGCGGCCATCCGTTCCACTTCCTGAACCTGAGCACCCCGCAGCAGGAGCGGGTGCAGAGCCTCGTGGCGCCGCCCGCAATCCCCCCGACGGCGAGCGACGCCCACGCGCGCGTCCTGCACAGCATCACCCAGGCGTTCGGCGGCGCCCTCGATCTCGACGAGACGCTGCGGCTGGTGCTGCACGCCCTCACGCACGTGACCGGCCACGAGACCTCGAGCCTGCACCTGCTTTCGTCCGACGGGGCCTGGTTGCACCTGCGCAGCGAGCGCGGACTGTCGCCGCGGCTGCGCGAGATCAACCGCGTGCTTCCTGTCGGCGAAGGGGTGATCGGCCGAGTCGCCGCCACCGGCCGCACCGCCCGCACGGCGAACGTGACGGCGTCGCCCGACCTGCTGTCAGCGGCCCGCACCACCGTCGAGACGGACGGCGTTCGCGGGTTCGTGTGCGTCCCACTGCAGACGCGCGGCCGCGTCATCGGCACGCTGTCGCTCGGCCGGTCGACGCCCGAGCCGTTCAGCGACAACGAGGTCGCGCTCCTGGAGGCGAGCGCCAATCAGCTGAGCCTGGCCCTCGACAACGCACGGCTCGTGGCCGAGACGCGGCGCCAGCTCGAGGACTTGCAGCACTCGCAGGCCAATGCCGCCGAGCACCAGCGGTTGTCCACCGTCGGCAAGCTGGCCGCCGGCCTCGCCCACGAGATCAACAACCCCCTCACCGCCATCCTCGGCCAGGCGCACCTCCTGATGCGCGCCGCCGAGCACTCCCCGGAGACGCGCGAGCGCCTCGGCGTCATCATCCAGGAGACGTCGCGCGCCGCTCGGCTGCTCAAGAGCGTGCTGACGCTCTCGCGCTCGCACACGACCGAGCGCTCCGACTGCAGTCTCGACGCCGAGGTGCGGATGCTGCTGCAGCTCACGCAGCCCCAGCGCGACCTCGCAGGCATCCGCACCATCGCGGAGCTCGATCCGGTGCCGCCCGTCCGCGCCAACGCCGACCAGATGCGGCAGGTCGTGCTCAACCTGTTGCAGAACGCGCACCAGGCGATGGCCGGCAACGCCGGCGAGCATGCGCTGACGGTCAGCACACGGGTGACCGAAGATCGTGTGCTCGTCCAGGTTCTCGATACGGGCCCGGGCATGCCGCCCGACGTGCTGCCGCGCGTCTTCGACGCGTTCTTCACCACGAAGAAGAACGAGCAGGGCACCGGGCTAGGGCTGTGGGTGTCCTACGACATCGTTGAGCAGCACGGTGGGCGGCTCACGGCCAACAACCGCCCCGAGGGCGGGGCGATCTTCACGATGGAGCTTCCGCGCACGGTCAATCGTTAGCCAGCCCGGCCTCACACGAGTCTTGCCGGTCGTCCGCCGATCAGCCGCCTTGCGGCCGGGGACAATCTCGTGACACTTCACACCTAGCCCTGGCGGGCGAGGAATCCCGTCAGCGCGCGCGTGAACGCCTCCGGCTGCTCCATGTTCGACAGGTGCGCGGCCGATTTCAGGATCTCCAGCCGGGCGCCGGCGATCTTCGACTGGATGGCCTGCGACGCCGCAACCGGCGTGCCCTGATCGTCCTCACCCACGATCACGAGCGTGGGCAGCTTGATCGCCGGCAGCCGGTCGGTGAGGTCGAGCGCCGCGATCGCGTGGCAGCAGCCGGCGTACCCGGCCGGCGGCGTGCGGCGGATCATCGCCCGCACGGTGTCCACGACGTCCCCGCGCTGCTCGCGGAACGGCGGCGTGAACCAGCGGCCGATCGTCGGCTCCACCAGCGGCTCCATCCCCTGGGTCTCGGCCGTCTTGATGCGCTCCTGCCAGAGCGGCCTGGCCTCGGCCGGAATGCGGCTGGAGGTGTCGCAGAGCGCCAGGCTCTGGAACACGTTCGGCGAGGCCAGCGCCAGTGTCTGTCCGATCATCCCGCCCATGGACAGCCCCACCCAGTGCGTGCGGCCGATCTTCAGCGCGGTCAGCAGCGCGCGCGCGTCGTCGGCCAGCTGGGTGAGCGAGTAAGCGGCCTTCGGCGCGTCGGTGCCGCCGTGGCCACGCGTGTCGTAGCGCAGCACGCGCCAGCGCGCGGTCAGCGCCTTCATCTGCGGCTCCCACATCGACAGGTCGGTGGCCAGCGAGTGACTCAGCGTCACGACCGGCGCGCTGGCCGGCCCGTCGAGCGTGTAGTTCATGCTGATGCCGTTGGCGGTGATCTTCATAGCGCCCTCCTCACCCGCGGCAGCACCTCGCGGGCCATGCGCGCGGTGTAGCCGCGCTCGGGATCGTCCGGCCAGGTCGGATCGGGAATCGGGTGGAGCACGACGTGGTCGAGCGGGGCCGGCGCCGCGCGAAGCACGCTCACCAGCTGCTCGGCGATCTGCTCGGGCCCGCCGCGCAGCGCGAAGGCGTCGGCGGCGGCGGTGGGGAGGAAGTCGACGACGCGGCCGCTGGCGTCGAGGTCGCGCGCGTGATGGAAATCGGGCCAGACCTGGTGCTCGCGCTTGAGCCGCTCGGGGTCGGGGCCGTTCCAGCGCAGGCCGCAGGGCTCGAACAGCGCCGGCGAGTACTCGAAGTAGCCGGCCGCCATCGACTTGGCCATCGTCAGCGCGCGGGCCGGGTCGTCCACCAGCACGCTGTGGAAGACGGCGCCCAGGCGCACGGAGGCCGGGTCGCGGCCGGCCTCGGCGGCGCCGGCCCGGATGAGATCGATCGAGGCCTTGAGATTGGCGGCGTGCGTGCCCACGCGGACGAAGACGCCGTCGGCGACGCCCCCCGCCATGCGCAGCGTGCGCGGCCCGCCGGCGGCGATCCAGATCGGCACCGGGCGGTGGTGCGGCAGCCGCGCCGGCCGGGCCGCGCCCACCTCGACCTCGCCGCCGTCGAGCAGGGCGCGCATGAGCCGCGTGCTGGCCTCCAGCTCCTTCACGCGCGCCGGCCGCAGCCCAGCCAGGCGCACGGCGGTGTCGCCCACGCCCCAGCCGAGGATCACGCGGCCGGGGGCCAGCTCGTCGATCGTGGCGATCGAGCCAGCCGTCACGGTCGGATGACGATTGATCGGATTGGCGAGCAGCGGCCCCAGCGTGATGCGCCGAGTCGCCCGCGCGGCGGCAGCGAGCAGCACATAGGTGTCGCGCCGCCGCAGCTGGGAGTCCGGCTGCAGCGCGGCGTCCCAGCCCAGCGCCTCGGCGCGGGCCACGTCGGCGGCGAAGGCGTCCACCGAGCGGGAATCGAAGCGGTTGAGGCCGAAGCGCGGCGCCTTCACGTCGCGGAGTCCATCGCGGGCGGCGCGCTCAGCGCTCGAAGACCAGCGGCGCGTCGCGGTCGTGACGCCCCTGCTGGAACAGCGCGCGGGCGTCGGGCACCTCGTAGTAGATCTCGAGCGTGTTGCCGTCGGGATCGTGGAAGTAGATGCTGCGCTGGCTCACGTGGTCCACCGCCCGCACGATCGTCACGCCGCGGCCCTGCAGCTCGAAGTACGCGTCGCGCAGCGCCTGGGGCGTGGCCACCCGAAACGCGATGTGGCCGAGCCCCGGCGAGCCCGGCGCGCGCGGCGGCGCCTGCGGATCGAGCGCCGGGAAGAGGTCGAGCGTGTGCGCGTGGCCGGCCAGCGCCATGAACAGGCCGCCGTGCTCGGGATCCTGCTCCATCACCTCGAAGCCGAGCACGCCGGTGTAGAAGGCGCGGGCGCGCTCGAGGTCGGCCACCCGCAGCAGCACGTGGCCGAGGCCGTCGAGTCTCACGGCGCCTCCGGCGTGCGCGTCGCCATGGCGGCGGAGGGCGGCGCGCCGGCCAGCGTCACGCACCGCTCGGCCGCGCAGGCCAGCCACACCTCCTGGCGCTGCTCCGCGCGCTTGTTGCCCTCGGCGTTGGCGATGACCAGGTAGGCGACGATCACGATCACGATGACGACGACGCCGGCGATCGCCAGGCCCGTCAGCACGTCGAACGCCTCGGCCTTGGCCGGCGCGGCGAACGTGACGACCAGCACGACGGCCAGCATCAGCGCGAGCAGGCGGAAGGGCATGCCGTACCTCCTGGCGTCGAAGGATACCAGAGGCCGAAGTTGACTTGCGGCGGCTCCTTCAGGCACTAAGGAAGGACGGAGTCTGCGCAGGAGGACCTCATGCGAACCATCCCCCGATCGGCGGCCGCCTCGGCCCTTGCGTTGCTGCTCACGCTGGGGGTGCTCGCCCCGGCCCGGGCCCAGGAGTCCTCGGCGGGCCACGTCACGCGCCTGGAAGGCACTGCCGCGGTCGCGCGCACGGCGACGCCCCAGCCGCTACCGCTCAAGCCCCCTGACAAGGTCTACCTGCGCGATCTCGTCACGACCGCCGAGCAGTCGCGCGCCCAGCTGCTGCTGGGCGGCAAGGCGCTGGTGACGATCCGCGAGCAGTCCTCGCTGCGGATCAACGAGGTGCCCGGCGGCTCCACGATCGACGTCACCGACGGCAAGCTGAAGGTCTACGTGGGCAAGGACCACCTCAAGCCGGGCGAGCGGATCGAGGTGCGCACGCCGACCGCGATCACCGCGGTGCGCGGCACCGCCTGGATCACCGAGGTCATCAAGCGCCCGAGCGCGCCGCCGCTGTCGCGGATCACGGTGCTGGACGGCATCGTCGAGGTGACGCCGCTCGATCCGGTCACCGGCCGTCCGAGCGGCCAGGTCGTGCGGCTCAGTCCGCTGCAGCAGCTCGAGGTGGACGGCACGACCCCCGGCACGCCGGTCGTGATCAGCCGCGCCGACGCCGACCGGCTCGACGCAACGTTCGCCTTCGCGCTCAAGGCGGGACCGGGCACGAACGCCGACCTGCTCAAGCGGCAGGTCGACCAGGCCGCCAGCGACGCTGCCAAGCGCGACCTGCTCCCGCCCGGGACCGGAGGCACGACCCCGTCCCTCTCCGGAGACGACCTCCGATCCCGGTCCGGCATCGCGCCGCTGCCCCCGACCCCGCCCAGCAATCCGGGCTGCGGCCGGAGCTGCTAGCCCGCGCGCATCCTAGCGGCTGCGGCTGCGGGTCGGCTCCGGGTGCGCGGGGTCGAGCTCGATGTAGCCCGCTGCCTCGAAGCGCTGCTCGAGGGGATAGCCGTACACGCTCACCGGGCCGCCCGGGCGCAGCGACGTCGTCACGTTCGGGTTCAGGTTCGAGATGTCGATGAGGACGATGGCGCCGTTGCTCTCGCGCAGGATGAGCGTGGTGCCGTCGACCGACTGCACCCGGCCGTCCACCCGCGCCCACTGCTTGCGCTCGTTCGGGACCACCGCGGTCGTCGCCATCACGCGCGTGCCGGTCGGCGCCGGCCGCACGGGCGGCGCGCCCACGCTGGTCGTCGCCGGCTCCGAAGCTGAGGGTGGCGCGGGCGCCGGCACCGGCTC
>DASSLH010000079.1:0-9667 GCA_035689625.1 Candidatus Methylomirabilota bacterium
ACCGACTTCCGCGCGCTCTTCCACGAGGTGACGACGCGCCACCTGCGGCTGCCCGCGACCGCCGCGCTCTTTCCCGGCTGGACAGCCGGCGCTGCGCCGCTCGGCGTGCTCGGCTGAGCGCTACGGGCCCCCCTGTGACAGCAGCCGGTCCGCGTCGGCGGGCGTGATGTCGAGGAACCACGCGGCCAGCGTGCCGTCGGCGTCAGCCCGGATGATCAGCGCGACCACCTCGAGGCTGACGCCACCCGACAGCGCGATCGTCAGCCGCAGCGGCGTGCCGACACGGAACGCCGGTTCCAGCTTCAGGCGCACGCCGGCGGCGCTGGCCTCGACGACCAGGCCGGCGGCGGGCTTGCCCTTCTCGGTGACGGCGCGCACCGGCAGCGCCACCGGCACCCGGCCGGCGCCGCGCCGCTCGTGCCGCGGCGCCGTCGCGCCGGCGGCGAAGACCTCGGCGTGCTGCAGCACGGCCCCCAGGACGTCGAGCGGCACCGGCTTGGCCAGGAACTCGATCGCGCCGAGGCGCAGGCACTCGCGCGCCTGCCGCTCGGTTGCGTGGCCGGAGACGACGATGACCGGCACGCCGGCCTCGCGGACCGGCGCCAGCCGCATGAAGTCCACCCCGCTCATCCCCGGCAGCTTGACGTCGAGCACGATGGCGTGCGGCCAGCCGGCGCCCAGCCGCTCCAGCGCCGCCTCGGCGGCGCCCACGACCGCCACCTGGTGGCCGCGCCCGGCGATGTAGTCGCGAAACACGGCGCCCAGCTCCGGCTCGTCCTCCACGATCAGCACGCGCAGCGCGGGCGCCGTCGTCATCCGAGCTCGGGCCGGCACACCGCCTTGAAGTTGCACCAGCGGCAGATCCGCAGCTCCTCGGTCCGCTCGAAGTCGTCGAGACGGGCGACGTTGGCGGCGGGGTCCACGAGGTAGGCGCGCATCGAGCGGATGGACAGGCGCAGCTGCTCGCGAATCGCCTCCAGGCGCGCGTCGTCCCACGCGAGCGGCGTGACGGTCGGCTCGCGCAGGTTGACCTCGAGCAGGTCCACCTTCGCCGGCGGGACGCCGAGCAGCTCGCGCGCGTAGAGCGCGTAGCAGCCAAGCTGGAACGCCGTCGCGTCCGGATCGCTGGCGCCCGTCTTCCAGTCCACCAGCGTGAGCCGGCCGGCGTCGGTCCAGAAGCCGAAGTCCGGCGCGATCCACACCGGCGTGCCCTCGAAGTCGAACACCTTCGACCAGTGCTCGATGGACCAGTGCTCCGGCGCCGTCGTGCGCACCGCGGCCAGCAGCGGCAGCCGGAAGAAGTTGCGCAGGCACGTCTCGACGTTGCGCCGCAGCGCCTGCCAGACCTCCGGCTTGAGGTCCACCGCGTACTCGTGCTCGAACAGCGCCAGCGTCTTGGGGTTGTCGCGGTAGCGCCCGTCCCGGGAGCCGCGCCACTCGCCCCGCATGCGCTCGACGACGTCGGCGACGAAGGGCTCCACGGGGACGTCGCGACCCTGCTGGTAGATGTGCAGCGCCATCTCGATGGCGTCGTGCACGATGCGGCCGCCCCACATCTGGCGCGAGGCGAGCTGCTTGAGGATATAGAGGCGCCGCACGTCGGCGGCGGCGTCGGCGGCCCACCCGCCCCAGGCGCCGTAGTAGTGCAGGTAGTACTTGCGCCGGCAGTCCTGGAAGGTGGCGTCGCGGCTGCGCGACCAGGAGAAGTCGTTGGTGAGGTCGCCCATCCCGCCGATTCTAGCCTGCCCTTGACCCTTCCCGATGCGCTTGCTAGCGTGACGCCATGTCGTCGCCGGCCCGCTCCGTCGTCGTCGCCTGTCCGTGCTGCCAGGCGAAGCTCACCATCGATCCCGACCTGGGCGCGGTGGTTGCGCACGAGCCGCCGCCGGCCAGGCGCACCGTGGACGACCTCGGCGCCGCCTTCGACGTGCTGCGCAGCAAGTCGGCCGAGCGCGAGCAGCGCTTCCGCGACCAGATGGCGGCCGAGTCGCAGAAGGGCAAGGTGCTCGACCGCAAGTTCCAGGAAGGCCTCAAGAAGGCCAAGGACTCGCCGGACCCGCCCAAGCGCCCGTTTGACTTCGAGTGACGAGCTCCTCGGCGATCTGCTGAGGCAGGTCAGCCGCAGCTTCTACCTCTCCCTGGCGATCCTGCCCGCCCCATTGCGCGAGCCGCTCGGCCTCGGCTACCTGCTGGCCCGCGCCGCCGACACCGTGGCCGACACGCGGCTGATCGCGCGCGCCGAGCGCATCGGTCACCTGCAGGCGCTGCGACGGCTCTACGCGGGCGAGGGTGGCGATGCCGCCGCCGTCGCGCGCGCGTGCGCACCGCACCAGGCGCACGCCGCCGAGCGGCGGCTGCTCGAGAGGCTCGAGCCGATCCTGGCCCGCGTGGGCGCGCTGCCCGAGCGTGATCGCGCGAGCGTGCGCGACGTGCTGACGACGATCACCGACGGCATGCGCTTCGACCTCGAGCGCTTTCCCGGCGAGGACGCGCGGGCCCTGGCGGCGCTGGAGACGCTGGAGGAGCTGGACCGCTACACGTACCTGGTGGCCGGCTGCGTGGGCGAGTTCTGGACCGAGCTGCACGTCGCCCACCGCCCCCGCCTGGCGGGCTGGGACGTCGCCGCCATGCGCGGCACCGGCGTGCGCTTCGGCAAGGCGCTGCAGTACACCAACGTGCTGCGCGACGTGCCGGCCGACCTCGCGCACGGCCGCTGTTACCTGCCGGCGCGCGAGCTGGCGGCGCTCGGCCTGGCGCCGGCCGACCTGCTCACGCCCGCCGGCGCGGCGAGGGCGCGGCCGCTGCTCGACCGCCTGCTCGCCGTCGCGCTCGGCCACTACGACGCCGCCTGGCGCTACACGCTGGCGGTGCCGCGCGCGGAGTGGCGGCTGCGGCTGGCGTGCGCGTGGCCGCTGCTGATCGGCCAGGCCACGCTGCAGGCGCTGGCGGAGCATCCCAATCCGCTGGCGGCGTCGCCGCCGGTGAAGGTGCCGCGCGCCGCCGTGCGCGCGATCCTCGCGCGCTCGCTGCTGCTGGCGCCGTCCGATCGCGCGCTGGCCGGCGAGGCCGCGCGGCGCCGCGCCCGCATCGCGGCGCGCGTGGAAAATCCCGCTTGCGCGGCTCCCGCGCCGCGTGCACCGTAAGGCAGCAGTCACCAGCCCAGTGGGCGGAGGGACACGATGGAACGACCGATGGAAGGCATGAGCTCGGAGATGCCGCCGATGGGCGAGGAGCCGATGGGCGGCGAGGCGGCCCCGCGGCGGCCGGCGCGGCGCGCCAGGCCCCGCAAGAAGGCCAAGGCGAAGGGCAAGAGCAAGAGCCGCGGCTCGGCCCGCAAGCGCGGCAAGAGCCGGGCGAAGCGCCCCAGTGGCAGCAAGCGCGCCAAGGCGCGCTCGGGCGGCAAGCGCAAGGGCGGCCGCCGCCGGCGCTAGTCCTTCAGGTCCAGGCCCAAGAGGGCGGCCGGATCCACCCGGGCGGCGCCGACGACGGCGCCGAAGTGCAGGTGTGGACCGGTCGCCCGCCCCGTCGCCCCCACCGTGCCGAGCACCTGCCCGCGATCGACCAGCTCGCCGTCGGTGACGGCGACCGAGTCGAGGTGGAAGTAGAGCGTGTAGAGCCCCAGCCCGTGATCCAGCGCGACCAAGCGGCCGGGGAAGAAGAACTCGGCAATCAGCGCCACCCGCCCGCTGTTGGCGGCGACGACCGGCATGCCGCGCGGAGCGGCGTAATCGGCGCCGCTGTGGGGCGCCCGTGGCTGGCCGTTGATGACGCGGCGGGCGCCGAACCCGCTGGCCGGCTCCGTGCCCGCCACCGGTCGCAGGAAGGCGCCGCGCCAGAGACGCTCGGGGGTGATCGTCCGGTAGAGCGTCGCCAGCCGCTCGCCCTCGGCCACGGCCCGCCGCTCGGTCTCGGGGTCGAGATCCACCATGCCCTTGGGCAGGGTCAGGCGCTGGACGGGGAAGTCGTGCTTGTGAATCTTCAGCCGGCCGCCGAGCACGCGGGGCTCGCGGCCGGGCTCCAGCACCGCCAGCCGCCAGGGCTGCGCGCCGGGCTTCGTCTCGAGGTCGATGCCGACCACGGCCGCCTGGCCGCCGGCGTAGGGGAAGAACGCCAGCGGGCGCGCGCCCAGCGAGCCCTCGATCGAGGCGCCCTCGCCGGCGCCGCGCACGTAGATCCAGGCCACATCGCCGACGCGCGGCCGCCGGGGGTGCCAGGTGGCGCCGAGGCGGGGCTCGGCATGAGCCAGATCGGACAGCGGCAGCAGGAGCAGGAGCGCGGCGAGGATCGCCGCGGCCAGGCGAGGGGCGGCGGTCACTCCGGATGCTGCTGCCGCAGGAACTGCTCGATCTCCTCGACCAGCTCGGAGGCGGGCGGCAGGTCGCTCGTCGCCGGACTGGCCTGGTCCTCCTCGGCGTCCCTCGACTCGAGCTTGGCGACGTAGGCCTTGATCTTGGCGTTCTGGGCCACGATCTCGCTGAGGTTCTGGTCGAACTGCCGGGTGGCGTCCTCGAGGTCCGTCAGGTCCGCAGCGGCGTTGAGCAGCGTGAGCACGCGCTGCACGAGCGCCAGGGCTGCCTTGGGATTCTCGATGCCCGAGATATAGTGCGGGACGTTGGCCCAGACGCTCGCCGTCGGCAGGCCCTGGTCGCGGCAGGCGGTGTTGAGCACGCCGACGATCCCCGTCGGGCCCTCGTAGCGCGAGGGCCGCACGCCCAGGCGCGCGGCAAGCTCGGGGTCGGAGGCACCGCCGGCCAGGCGCACCGGGCGCGTGTGCGGCACCTCGGCCAGCAGCGCGCCCAGCATGAGCACGAGTGTCACCTCGCAGCGTCGCGCCAGCTCCAGCACGCTGGCGCAGTACGTCTTCCACTTGAGGTGCGGCTCGCCGGCCACGCCGATGATGACGTCGCGCGCCAGCTCAGGCGCCCGTGCGATCGAGAACTCGGTGGCCGGCCACACGATCTCGCGCTCGGTCTCGGAGCCGGCCTTGTAGCGCACGTACGGCCGCGTGAGCCCGAAGTGGTAGAACTCCTCGGGATCGATCTCGGCGAATTTCTCGGCGTGGAACGTGGTGGCCAGGTAGCGCGCGGCCGTGGTCGCCGCCTCGGCGGCGTCGTTCCAGCCGCTGAAGGCGGTGATCAGGACGGGACGACGCAGGCCGGACGGCAGCGAGTGGATCGTGAGTGGGTTCATTGGGCTGGCGGGCTCCGGCGTTCCTGCTCTCACGGGCGAGTCTACCACGGTTGAAACAGCGCCATGGCGCGGGTAGCATGGGTGCGGCTTCGTTCGGGCAGTTATGATCTTCCGCCGGAGGGCGACCGCCATGCGCATCGATCGCTGGAAACTGCTGATTGGCTCGGCCGCGCTGCTCACGCTCACAGGCTGCGCCACGAGCGAGGAATGGGCGACGTGGAAGGAGCACCCGACCCATTTCGCCTCGGGCGACCACTTCTTCTTCTCGACGCGCAATCGCGAGGGCGGCTCCCCCCGCGTGACGCGGCAGGACATCGCGCTGGCCCGCGACCAGGGCTGGTGGGGCAAGCCGATCACCGTCAGCCAGGAGCAGATCCTCGAGCGCTGACATCCGTGTGACAGGCCACCGACGCTCGGGTGACACCCCGGGCGTCGGTCCCGGCCGATCCGCGGTGTCCAAGCCGCGAACATTACAGAGGGGGCGAGGCATGGCACTGGCTGTGCACGAGGGGCAGGGCATGAACACTCCACGAAATGCCGGTGGGATGGCCACGACGTTCCGCCGCGGACTGGCCGCGGTCACGCTCGTCGCGCTCGCGCTCGCGGCGCCCGTCACGGCGCCGGCGGCACCGTCCGATGACAGCGTGCTGCCGGCCGAGCAGCACACGTCCGAGAAGGGGCGCATGCTGGCGGCGCGCTACGCGCCGGCGCTGCGAGAGCTGAGCGCGAAGATCTATCACTGCATGCCGTGGGTCGAGCTCAAGCGCAACGGCGTCGGCTTCTACAAGCCCAAGCACCTCGAAGGCGACGTGCGCTACCTCTCGATGAACCTCTACATCGACCAGCAGCCGTCGCCGGAGTTCGCCGCCTACACGATCGAGGAGCGCGGCTCGCGGATGTTCTCGCGCTACGTCGGGCCGATGGTGCGCCGCATGGCGGCCACGCCGGGGCTGCTCGGCGATCCCTCGCTGGACGGCTTCACGGTGATCCTGGAGTGGCTCAAGCAGGCCGCCACCACGGCGAACGGCCGGCCGGTGCACGAGACGATCGCCGTGTTCATGGACCGCGGCACCGCCGCCGACTACGTCGCCGGCCGGCTGCCGGCCCGCGAGCTGGCCGCCCGCTCCCGCGTGCTGGGCTGGGACGGCGAGACCGCGCTCGGTCCGCTGCGCCTGACGTCCTGGGACGACGACTTCGTCACGACCTACAAGGTCGCGAACTACCAGGTCGCGCCCGGCGTCTCCTGTCCGTGACCTCGGAGGGGGGCTTCGCCCCCCTTCCGACGCGCGGCGCGAGCCTGACGGCTCGCGCTCGCGCTGCCTCCCCCCAGAACAGGATTGCGCCGGCAAAGCCGGCGCTCGAACGAGGTCACTCAGCGGTGATCGAGCGCGGTTACTCGATCGCTGTCGCGGCGGCGAGATAGCGACGCAGAAGTCTTCGCAAGCCGGGGAAGGCGATGTCGCGCAGCGGCACCTCGCACAGGGCGAACCAGCGGGCCTCGGAGACGTCGTCGGAGGCTCGCGTGCGTTCGGTCGTGGGCGTCACGCGGTAGACGGCGGCGAGGACGGGAAAGCCGCCGCGGCCGTAGGTGTCGGTGGCGAAACCGATCAGCGCGGCGCCCCGCACCCCGACGCCGATCTCCTCGCGCAGCTCGCGCCGCAGCCCGCGCTCCGGCATCTCCCCGGCCTCCAGGAATCCGCCCGGCAGGTCCCACGTGCCCGCGTAGGGCGGGCGTGCCCGTCGCGCCAGCAGCACACGGCCGCGCACGACGATCAGCGCGACGGCCGCCGGCACCGGGTTGCCGTAGAACGTCCAGCCGCAGCGCCGGCAGCGCCGCCGCCAGCGGCCGTCCTCGCGCACGCGCGCGAGCCGGCCGCCGCAGCGCAGGTAGAAGCGCGCGATCACCGGCGCGGCGCCAGGACCGCCTCGGCCAGGCGGGCGGCGATCGCGGTGAGCGCGCGCGCCGCCGGCGCCGCGGGCGCCGCCACGACGTAGGGCTCGCCGCGGTCGGCGGCCGCCGCCAGCGCGGGATCGAACTCCACGCGGCCCAGGAACGGCACGCCGGCCTCTGCCGCCAGCGTCTCGCCGCCGGGCCCGGGGAACAGTCCCGCCATGTTCTCGATCAGGCCCAGCACCGGCGCCTTCACCCCTTGGGCGACGGTGA
Organism: Candidatus Methylomirabilota bacterium; assembly: GCA_035689625.1. Taxonomy (GTDB): domain Bacteria; phylum Methylomirabilota; class Methylomirabilia; order Rokubacteriales; family CSP1-6; genus AR5. The sequence goes on from DASSLH010000079.1 coordinate 7,355, forward strand.
TGGACTTGCGCACGACGAGCCGGGAGACGTCGGAGGCGATCGTGACGACGACCGTCCCCGCCAGGGCGGGCAGCAGCCCGGCCACCGTCGCCAGGCGGTCGGTGCCCGGCGGCAAGTCCAGCAGCAGGACGTCGAGCGCACCCCAGGCGGTGTCGGCCAGGAACTCGCGCAGCGCGTTGGCCTCCATGGCGCCGCGCCAGGTGTGGGACTCGGCCTGGGTCGGCGCCTGCCACGCCAGCGGTGTGGCGTCGTCGGCCAGCAGCAGGTCCATGGACATCACGCGTACGCCGAGCGCGCCCGCCGGCGGCTCGACACCGTCGGCGCCGACGGCCAGCGTGCGGCCGCGCACGCCGAGCATCGTCGCCATCGTCGGGCCGTTGAGGTCGGCGTCGAGCACGCCGACGCGGGCGCCGCCCCGCGCCAGCGCGCCGGCGAGATTGGCGGTGATCGACGACTTGCCGACGCCGCCCTTGCCGGAGACGACGGCCACGATCGCGCGCACGTCGGCCAGCCGGGCGGCCAGCCGTCGCTGCTGCGCCTGGACCTGGCCGACGACGTCGGAGCCGCCGTCGCCCGCGATGTCGCGATAGCGCTTCACCTCAGGCCTCCTGCGCCCACGCGGCCCGCGCGACCAGCGCGAACGCGACCACGGTCACCACCAGGAAGACGGCGCCGCCCGTGCGGTAGCTCACCGTGCCGCCCCACGGGGCCGCGACGCTCGCGGCGGCGCTGCGGACGACCACGCGCGCGACGGCCACGATGCGCACGAGCAGGAGCACCGCCACGATGCGCGCGAAGTCCGTCCGGCTCAGGACCCAGCGCTCGAAGCCGGGACGCCGGCGGCGCAGCAGGTAGGGCACGAGGACGACGAACACCGCGCCGAGCAGGATCCAGCCGACGCTGGCCAGCGGCCCCCGGCCGACGTCGTGCAGCCAGAGCCAGGCGCCACCGAGCCAGTAGACGACACCGTAGACGAAGTAGGCGCGCGCCGCCGCCCGGAAGCGCGCGGCCCCGGCGCTCACGCCTGCGGACGGAATCGCCCGCCCCACGACGCGCGCACCTCGGCCAGCACGTCCGGCGTCACCACCCGCTGGCCGCGGCCGCGCGCGTAGGCCTCGACCGCCTTCACGACCATGCCGCGCGCGAACGAGGGGATCGCCACCAGCCGTTCGCGGGCCGCCGGCTCCCAGGTCAGCTCGTAGTCCACCGTCAGGCCGAACGTGAGCGCCGGCGGCAGCTCGATGACCGCGCCGCCGTGGGCGCCGGGCTGGTAGCCGCAGGCGGGGTCCTCGGCGAGGTAGTCGCCGTGGGTGGCGTAGGCGCGGCAGCGGCAGCCGCCACAGACCCTCGAGAACTCGCAGCTTCCGCAGCGGCCGCCGAGCCTGGGCTCGCGCAGGTCGTCGAAGACGCCGGCCGAGCGCCACAGCTCGTCGAACGACGTCGCACGCAGGTTGCCGGCGGCGACCGGCATGTACGGGCACGGCGTGACGTCGCCGGCCGGCGTGATGCGGCAGTAGTACTTGCCGGCCGGGCAGGAGCCGTGCGCGTAGTTGCGCAGCAGCGGCGAGGCCGGGTTCAGCTCGTAGAGGATGCGCCGGAAGTGCGGCGCGCACTTGGCGCGGATCAGCAGGCCGTCGGCGCGTCCCACCGGCATGGACCACGGATCCTCGAACTTCTCGGCGGCCGGCGCGCCGCCGGCGAGCCCCAGCAGGCGGCGCACGAAGCCGGGCGGTCCCTCGCCGGCGCCCTGCACCGTGGCGAGGTACGTGAGGATGCGCTCGTAGGCGTCGGGATCGATGTCGGTCAGGGCGCGCCCGCGGCCGGTGCGGACGAGGAAGAAGAAGTTGAGGACCTTGGCGCCTAGCTCGCGCGCCAGGTCGATCATCGCCGGCACCTCGGCGACGTTCCAGTCGGTCACCGACATGTGCAGCGAGAAGTCCAGCCCGGCGTTGGTGAGCACCTTCGTGGCCCGCACCGCGCCGTCCCACGAGCCCGCCAGGTGACGGAACCGGTCGTGCCTGGCGCGATCCGTCGAGTCGAGGCTGATCGAGGCGCCCAGCACGCCGCGCTCGCGCATCAGCCGCGCTTCCTTCTCGCGCAGCAGCACGCCGTTCGTCCCCAGCACGGTCGTGAAGCCCTTCGCCGTGGCGTACCCCGCGACGTCGAAGATGTCCCGCCGCAGCAGTGGCTCCCCGCCAGTGAGGATCAGGAACACGTTCGGATTGACGCGCGCGATCTCGTCGATGACCCGCCGGCACTCCTCCGTCGACAGCTCCCCCCGCGTCTCCGCCCCCGCGTGCGCCGACATGTAAC
>DASSLH010000080.1:0-4137 GCA_035689625.1 Candidatus Methylomirabilota bacterium
GTCGAGGGCGAGCAGATCGTGGCGGTGGGCCTGCCGGGCTCGCTGCCGCGGGAGGGCGCGCGCGTCATCGACGCGGCCGGCAAGGTCATCGTGCCGGGCGGCATCGATCCGCACACGCACCTGGCGCACGCGATCATGAGCCATCCCGACCAGCCCTCGGCGACGCTCGGGCCCGAGGACGACACGCGCGGCATGGCCCACGGCGGCACCACCACGCACATCGACTTCGTCTACGTCCGTCCCGGCGTGGACGACATCCAGACCGCGATCGAGCAGCGGGCGGCGCGCTGGAAGGGCAACTCCCACGTGGACTACGCCTTCCACATCACGCTGTGCGGGGCGCTGGACCTCAAGGTCTTCGAGCAGATCCCCGACGCGGTGCGGGCCGGCTACCCGACGTTCAAGGTCTTCACCACCAACGTGCTGCCGCCCCATCCCAAGCGGCAGGGCAACCGCCTGGACTTCGGCCGCATCGGCTTCGCCATGGAAAAGGTCGCGCCGGCCGGCGGCCTCATGGTGGTGCACGGCGAGGACGAGGACGTCGTGCAGTTCAACTACGAGCGCTTCCGCCACGAGGGCCGAATGGACGGCACGAACATGCACCTCGTGCACAGCAAGCTCTCCGAGCTGCTGGCGTTCCGCCGCACGGTGGCGCTGGCGCGCGCGATGAGCGCCGCCGTCTACTTCGTGCACACCTCCGCCCGGGAGGGCGTGGACACGATCGGCGAGGCGCGCGCCAACGGCCAGCCGGTCTACGGCGAGACCCTGCACCAGTACGCCTGCTTCAACGCCGAGTACTACAAGACGCCGCGCGGGTTCTGCTCGCACACCTACCCCTCGCTGAAGTTCCCCGAGGACCAGGAGGCGCTCTGGCGGGGCCTCGTGCACGACGGCCTCGCGACGCTGGCGACCGACGAGTACCCGACCTCGCTCGAGCTGAAGCTGCGCGGGCGCATGATCGACGACGTCACCGGCGGCAACGTCGGCGCCGAGGCGCGCATGGGCATCGGCTGGAGCGAAGGCGTCGTCAAGCGCGGCATGACGCTGGAGCGCTACGCGGCGATCACGTCCACCAACGCCGCGAGGATCTTCGGCCTCTATCCCCGGAAGGGCGCGATCGCGGCCGGCAGCGACGCCGACCTGGCGATCATCGATCCGGCCGTGCGCAAGACGCTCACGCGCGACGACTTCCACGTCACCGACTACAGCCCCTGGGAAGGCTGGACGGTCTCCGGCTGGCCGGTGACGACGCTGCTGCGCGGCAAGGTCATCGCCGACGGCGGCAAGCTCGCCGGCACGACGAGCGACGGGCGCCAGCTCACGCGCAAGATCGATCCCGTGATGCTGCGCCGTCCGGCCTGCTGAGCGCGACGCCGCGCCGCGTCGTGCAGTGTCACGCTCGCGGCACCAGACTGTCAGCACTCGTGCGCCCGGCGCTGGCCGCTCTCTGACCAGCCCGCTCCGCTAAGCGCTCGAAAATCCGAGGGATCCGCCCGCCGCCGGGGGGTCTGGCATCGGCGTTGCTCTTCCAGGTCGCGCTGCTCCGACACCGCCGGCCATGCCATGCACACACCCACGACCCGCGACACCCATACACGCCAACGGATGCTCGGGCTCGCCGTGCTGCTGCTCACGCTGGGCGGCGGCTACGCGATCGCCCAGCACGGCGCCGTCGCGCCGGCCGTGGGCCTCGCCGAGCTCGTCGACGAGGCAAGCGCGGACGAGGCGAGCACCGACGAGCCGGCGGGGCCGCCGACCACGGCCGAGATCCTGGCCGAGATCGACGAGGCGGCCGCGCGCCATCGCGTGCCGGCGCGCCTGGTGGCCGCGATCGTCGCCGTCGAGTCGGAGTTCAACCCCAACGCCGTCTCGCGCCGCGGGGCCCAGGGCCTGATGCAGCTGATGCCGGCCACCGCCGCCAGCCTCGACGTGCAGGACACGTTCGACCTGCAGGAGAACCTCGACGGCGGCGTGCGCCACCTGCGCGTGCTGCTCGACCGCTACCACGGCGATCTGCCGCTGGTGCTGGCCGCCTACAACGCCGGCGACCGCGCGGTGATCGCCTACCGCGGCATCCCGCCGTACCCGCAGACGCAGCGCTACGTGCTCCGCGTGCTGCGCCGCTACGACCCCGCGGCCGCCCGCGCCGCCGCCGGCCGCGTCTACGGCGCGGGGCCGGCGGCGAGCCGGACACCGGCGCCGCCGACGCGACTGGTGTCGGTCGAATCGCTCGCGGCGCCGGCGCCGCCGGTCGTGCCAGGTCCCTGGCCGGCCCCCTCGGCGCACGGCGCCGACAGCCCATGAGGGCGACCACGCGCGCAACGGTCAAAGGAGGCCGTCATGCTCGTGCCTGAACGCTGGCAGGACTTGATCGAGGTGCTGCTCGCTCCGATCGCCTGGATCCCGCGCCTGCAGGAGGCGCTGGTCGGCTTCTTCCTGTCGGCGGCGTCGCCGTGGACGCTGGCGGCCCGGTACGCCTTCCTGCTGCTGCCCGCGCTGCTGGCGGTGGGGGCGACCTGGATCACGATGGTCTCGCTCTACACGCTGCCGTTCCGCGCCGGCCGCCTGCGCTTCGTCTCGATGATGCTGCTGGCGTGGTGGGACGCCGCCCGCGCGGTGTGGCTGTACTGGGTCGGGGTCCTCCGCCTGGTCACCGTCGCCGTTGGCTGGGCCGTGAGCGTGGCGGCGCTGCTCACGCGCCTGGCCGTCGAGAGCGTGCGCCGGCTGGCGGCGGCGCCGTTCGCGGTCAGCGGCCGCGTCGCGCAGAGCTACTTCTCACCCGGCGTGCCGTGGATCGCGTTCGTGATGCTGATGGCGTGGTGCGTGCTCGAGGCGACCGTCTTCACCTACACGATGACCCCCACCGTGGCCGGCGTCCTCAGCGACCTGTCCGGCGAGCAGGCCTCGCCGCTGCTCCGGGGCGTCCTGTTCACGTTCCTGCTGATGCTGGTCATGGGCAGCTTCGCCGGGCTGCAGGGCCTGGCCGACGCCGCCCGCACGCGGCAGGCGAAGTTCCTGGCCCAGATCGTCGTCGTCGAGGTCGTCGTGATGTTCTTCGAGGTGATGTTCCTCTACCGCGAACTGGTGGACGCCGTGGCGCCGTGGATCATACGCGACACCGGCCTCCGCATCGGCTTCTGGGCGACGATGACCATGGCCTCGCTGGGCTGGCTCGGCACGCGCGCGCTGACGTGGTTCCTGTTCGGCCAGTACGGCACCGCGCCGCTGCTGGCCTTCATCGCGCGCCGGCCGCTGGTGACGCCGGAGGCGCTCGCCACCGCGCGGGCGCTGGCCCCGCTGCCCTCGGCGCCGTGGTGGCGCGCGTCGGCCGAGGACTTCCGCCGCGAGCTGGAGTGGGTGCACGGCAAGGGCGAGCAGGTCCTGGAGTACCTTGCGCTGCCCGTCCTGCAGCTCGTCGCCGCCGGCCTCAACTTCGCGATGATGATCGTCGCCTCGCGCCCGGTCTTCCCGCTGCCCTTCCGCACGCTCAAGGAGGCGACCGAGACCCGCGACCTGCTCGCGACGTTCCAGCTCGCCCCGCGCAAGCAGCCGAGCGTCTGAGCTCGGCGGCGTCGATTGGCCGCCTGCCTTCGGCGGCCGATCGACGCGAAGTTGCATCCCCCGGCCCCTCGCTCGCGCGCCAAGGGGGATGGATGAGACGATTCATCAGCCTCGCCGCGGGCGGCTCGCTGCTCCCCGCGAGCGGCCAGGTCGGCGACGCGCTGCGGATCACGTCGGCCACCGGCATGGACGTCACCGCAGCTTGTTCTCGTTCAGCGCCCGCGCTGGGGCGTTCGTGCTCGGCTGCGGCGACGGGCGGGGGACCACCGCCACCTTCACGGACGACAACTTCTTCAAGAACGGCTACGCGACCGACATCGAGCAGCGCGCCGACTGCGCCGTCGGCGCCTCCGGCGGCGCGCTGACTGACGGCGGTGGCAACTTCAGCGACGGTGACCCCGCGGTTCACGCCGTCACCAGCGGCCTGGATCCGGTCGACCCGGGGACACTCGGCCCCCGGTAGCGCCGCTGGGCGCCTGCCGCCCTGCGGGGGAGTTTCGGCCTCGCGTTCAGCCCTTCACGCCGCCGGCGCCCCAGCCCTGGATGAGGTAGCGCTGGACGGCGGCGAAGAACGCG
>DASSLH010000081.1:0-4266 GCA_035689625.1 Candidatus Methylomirabilota bacterium
GGTGCGCCGGACTCAACAACGTCGCCTACGGCCTGATCATGCAAGAGCTCGAGCGCGGCGATTCTGGATTGCGCTCGGCGGCCTCGGTGCAGAGCGGCCTCGTGATGTACCCGATCTACACGTACGGCTCCGACGCGCAGAAGGAGCGCTGGCTGCCCCAGCTGGCCACCGGCGAGACGGTCGGCTGCTTCGGCCTCACCGAGCCGGATCACGGCTCCGACCCCGGCTCGATGAAGACGCGCGCGCGCAAGACCGCCGACGGCTACGTCCTCAACGGCACCAAGCTGTGGATCACCAACGGCTCCATCGCCGACGTCGCGGTCGTCTGGGCCAAGGAGGACGACGGCGAGATCTACGGCTACCTCGTGGAGAAGGGCACGCCGGGCTTCGGCACGCTGGACATCCACGGCAAGTTCTCGATGCGCGCGTCCATCACCTCCGAGCTCTCGTTCCAGGACTGCAAGATCCCGCTCGAGAACAAGTTCCCGAAGGTGAAGGGCCTGCGCGGCCCGCTCGGTTGTCTCAACCAGGCGCGCTACGGCATCGCCTGGGGCGCCGTCGGGGCCGCCATGGCCTGCTACGACTGGGCGCTGCAGTACGCGCAGCAGCGCATCCAGTTCGGCAAGCCGATCGGCGCCTTCCAGCTGGTCCAGCAGAAGCTCGTCTGGATGATCACCGAGATCACCAAGGCCCAGCTGCTCGTGCTGCAGCTCGGGCGGCTCAAGGACGAGGGCAAGGCGCGGCCGCAGCAGGTCTCGATGGCCAAGATGAACAACGTGCAGATGGCGCTGGACGGCGCCCGGCTCGCCCGCGACATCCTCGGCGCCGCCGGCATCGTGGACGAGCACCCGATCATCCGCCACATGATGAACCTCGAGACCGTCAACACCTACGAGGGCACCCACGACATCCACACGCTGATCGTGGGCCGCGACATCACGGGGCTGGACGCGTTCGGGATCTGAGGCGCGGCGAGACCGCGACGGCGGTCGGCGCGCTAGGCGCGCGGGACCTCGCCGCTGCGGATGGCGATCTCCCGCACCACCTCGTTGATCTTGCTCACGGCGGCGCCGATGCGCTGGGCCGCCTCGCTGGTGGCGCTGGTGCGCTCCTTCATCTCGAGCAGCTGGGCGCTGGCCAGGATGACGGCCAGCGGGTTGTTGATGCGATCGCCCAGGTACTCGCCCAACTCCTTCAGCAGCGCCAGCTCGGCCGCCTCGACGGTGCGCTGCGCCTCGGCGCCGGCGCGCCGCTCGGCGTCCAGGCGCGCGACGACGTCGTCGAGCGCCTTGGCGCTGGCCGCCACCAGCTCGCGCAGGTCCTCGGCGCCGCCGTGGGCCAGGGAAGCCAGCACGACCTGGTGGTAGCGCCGCGCGAACTCGACGTCGGAGAGCAGCCGCCCCAGCGTCTCGTCGTATTCCTCGCGCACGTGGCGCGCCACCAGCGCCTCCAGCTCGCGGGCCACCTCGGCCGGCGCGATGTCCTTGGCGTCGAGGTAGGCGGTGGCGCCGAGGTCGCGGCCGAAGTTCTGCGCGGGATCGCCGATGAAGATGCTGCTGTAGAAGATGAACGGCAGCCGCCGCCAGCGCGGGTCGTTGCGGATCGCCCGGCAGAGCTGGAAGCCGTCCATCGTGGGCATGCGCACGTCGGAGACGACGGCGTCGATCGGCTCGCGCCCCAGCAGCTCGAGCGCGGCCGCGCCGTCGGGCGCCGTGAGGACGTCGTGGCCGGCGCGCGTGAACAGCGCCGTCAGCAGCCGGCGGTGCGGCGACGAGTCGTCCACGACCAGGATCCGCATGACCCGACCATCATCGCCGATAATCCCGACGCCGCAAAGATCGGACATCATACGGTACTCTCACGGGCGGGGAACGGCCGGACGGCGCCGGGTGTTGTCCCGGGGTGCCCGGCGTGGTCCCCACCCCGAACCGCGAATGGAGGGCGCCATGACTCAGCCCTGGCGACGCCGGCTCTTCCTCTCCGCCATGATATTCGTGCTCGCAATCGGACTGACCGATCTCGCCCGCGGTGACGGCGGCGGCGGGGGCGGCGGGGGCGGCGGCAGCGACGAGCGGGCGGGAGTGGCCCCGGCGGATCCCGACTACACGGCGGCGGTGAAGGCCATCAAGGCCGACCGCTACGCCGAGGCGATCCCGCTGCTTCAGCGTGTGGTCGCGCGCGATCCGCGGAACGCCGACGCCTTCAACTGGATGGGCTACGCGACGCGCCGCAACGGCGACCCCGCCGCGTCCATCTCGATCTACCAGAAAGCGCTGGCGATCGATCCCAAGCACCGCGGCGCCCACGAGTACATCGGCGAGGCGTACCTGATGCTGGGCGACCTCCCCAGGGCCAAGGAGCATCTCGCGCGGCTGGACAAGCTCTGCTTCCTGCCGTGCGAGCAGTACCGCGACCTCAAGGAGGCCGTGGAGCAGTACGAGAAGACGGGCAAGGTCTCGGCGACCCATTGATCGGTGAGTCGCACCCGCGCCTCGGCGGCGACCGGCTCGTCGCCGGGGCCGGGCGCTTCGTGGACGACGTGCGCGTGCCGGGGATGCTGCACGCCGCCGTGCTGCGCTCCCCGCACGCTCACGCGCGCCTGAGCGGGCTCGATGCGACGCGCGCGCTCGCGCTGGCCGGCGTCCACGCCGTCCTCACCGCCGCCGACGTGCCGGCGGCCGCCGTCATCCCCAACCGCGTGCCGGCGCCGCCCGGCACCGAGCGCTACCTGCAGCCGGCGATCGTCCGCGACGTCGCGCGCTACGTCGGCGAGCCGGTCGCGCTCGTCGTGGCCGACGATCCGTACGTCGCCCGCGACGCCGTCGAGCTGATCGAGGCGGCCTGGGAGCCGCTGCCGGCCTGCGCGTCGGTGGGCGCCGCGCTGGCGCCGGGGGCGCCGCGGCTGTTCGCCGGCACCGACTCCAACAACGTCGCGACGATCACCATGCGCGTGGGCGACGCCGGCGCGGCGCTGGCCGCCGCCGCCGTGCGCGTGAGCGAGCGCTTCGCCTATCCGCGCCAGACGGCGGCGGCGCTGGAGCCCCGCGGCCTGCTCGCGGCGCCGCCGGATCCGCGGGGCGGCGAGCTGCACCTGGTCGGCTCGACCAAGTGCATCCACATCAACCGCACGATCCTGGCGCCGATCTTCGGCATTCCGCTCGGCGCGTTGCGGCTGACGGAGGTGGACGTCGGCGGCGGCTTCGGCGTGCGCGGCGAGCTGTACCCCGAGGACATCCTGGTGCCGCTGGCGGCGCTGCGGCTGGGCCGGCCGGTGAAGTGGGTGGAGACGCGGCGCGAGAACCTCATGGCCGCCAACCACGCGCGTGAGGTCGGCTACGAGGTCGAGATCGGCTTCGACCGCGAGGGCCGCATCCTCGGCATTCACGCGATCATCCGTGCCGACATCGGCGCCTACGTGCGCACCGCCGCGCTGGTGCCCGCCGAGTTCGGCGCCGCGCTGCTGCCGGGCCCGTACCGTGTGCCCACCTACGCCTGCGACCTCTGGTCGGTCGTGACGAACAAGACGCCGGCCGGCACGCTGCGCTCGCCCGGGCGCCCGGAGTGCAACTTCGTGCGCGAGCGGCTCATGGACCTCGGCGCCGCCCGGCTCGGTCTCGATCCGGCCGAGATCCGTCACCGCAACCTCATCCGCGCGGAGGAGATGCCGTACGACTGCGGGACGAAGTCGTTCGGCGTCAGCACGGTCTACGACTCCGGTGACTTTCCCGCGCTCTTCGACGAGCTGCTGCGCCGCCTCGACTACCCCCGGGCCCGCGCGGAGCAGGCGAGGCTCAACGTGCGCGCCGGCGGCGTCCGCCGCGGCATCGGGCTGGCCGTATATGTCGAGAAGACGGGGCTGGGGCCGTTCGAGACGACGCAGGTCGAGGCGCGCGCGGACGGCCGGCTGGTCGTCGACACCGGCGCCTCCTCGATGGGACCGGGGCTGGAGACCGTGCTGGCCCAGATCCTGGGCGAGGCGCTCGGGCTGCCGCCGGCGCGCTTCGACGTCCGGCACGCCGACACCGCGGCCGTCGAGAGCGGCGTGGGCACCTACGGCTCGCGCGGCACCGTGACCGCCGGCAACGCGGCGCGGCTGGCCGCCGACAAGCTCATCGGCGAGGCGCGCACGCGCGCCGCCGCCCGCTTCGGCGTCGCCGAGCGCGAGGTGACGTACCGGGACGGGGTGCTGAGCGCCGACGGCCGGCGCGTGAGCCTGGCCGAGCTGGCGGCCGAGCGCCGCCTGGCGGCCGGCGCCTCGTTCGAGGT
>DASSLH010000082.1:0-2224 GCA_035689625.1 Candidatus Methylomirabilota bacterium
CCACGATCATGCGGTTGGCCATGCGCCACTTGGCCTCGTCGAACTCCGGGCGCGCCTCCTCCACCTCGTGACCGAGGCTGGCGCAGAGCTTCGCGGCGTCGCGGGCGGCCTCGGCGCACTCGCGATCGACCTCGGCCGGGAACCACGGCGTGAGATGCAGCGCGATGCGCAGCTTGCCGGGCTCGCGGCCCACCTCCTCCAGATACGGGCGCGACGGTGGCGGGGCCCAGTAGGGATCGCCGAGCGTGGGGCCGGACGTGGCGTCGAGCAGCGCGGCGCTGTCGCGCACCGTGCGCGTGACGGCGTGGATGACCGAGGCGCCGCCCCAGCCCTCGCCGGCGTCGGGCGCCATCGAGACGCGGCCGCGCGTGGGCTTGAGGCCGAAGAGGCCGCAGCAGGAGGCGGGGATGCGGATGGAGCCGCCGCCGTCCGTGGCGTGGGCCATCGGCAGCATGCCGGCGGCGACCGCCGCGGCGGCGCCGCCGCTGGAGCCGCCGGCGCTGTGTGAGAGCTTCCACGGGTTCTTCGTGGGACCGAACAGTCGCGGCTCGGTGGACGGCGCCAGGCCCATCTCGGGCGTGTTGGACTTGCCGGCGGCGACGAGGCCGGCGCGGCGCAGGCGGATCGTCAGCTCGCTGTCGTGGTCGGCGACGTCCTGGGCGAAGAGCCGGCTGCCGCCGGCGGTGACGACGCCCGCGTACTGCGCGCCGAGGTCCTTCAGCAGATAGGGCACGCCGGTGAACGGGCCGCTCGGCAGCCCCTCGGCGATCGCCTTGCGCGCCTGGTCGTACATCCGGGTGACGACCGCGTTGATCGTCGGATTGCGCGCCTCGATGCGCGTGATCGTGGCCTCCAGCACCTCGGCCGCGGTCACTTCCTTGCGACGCACCAGCTCGGCCAGCCCCAGCCCGTCGTAGCGCTCGAAGTCGGTCAGCACGCTCATGGCGTTGGCTCCTTGACGGTGAAACGGCGCCCCTCCGGCGCCTGGCTCACCCTGATGCCGCTGAGCCTACCGCTGGTCGGGTGAGGTATAAAGCGCTCATGGCGGACGAGGTCAAGGCACAGATCGCGGCGCACTGGAATCGCCGGGCCGTGGGATTCGACGAGGACTTCGGCCACAGCATTCGTACCGCCGCCGAGCGCGCCGCCTGGGACCGCATCCTCGATCTGGTCCTGCCGGTCGGCCGCACGCTGGAGGCGCTCGACGTCGGGTGCGGCACCGGCTTCCTCTGCTTCGAGCTGCTCGCGCGCGGGCACCGCGTGACCGGCGTGGACTTCGCGCCCGCGATGATCGCGCAGGCACGAGCCAAGGCGGCGGCGCGCGCGGTCGCCGTGCAGTTCGAGGAGGGCGACGCCGAGCAGCTCCGCTTCGCGCCGGCCGCGTTCGACCTCGTGATCAGTCGGCACCTGCTGTGGACGCTGGGCAATCCGGAGGGCGCCCTCGACGAGTGGGTGCGCGTGCTCCGGCCGGGCGGTCGGCTGGTGATCGTCGACGGGCAGTTCGACGCGGGCGCGGGGCCACTGCCGCCCGGCAACGCACGCGCCAGCGCGGAGTACGCGGCGGTCGGCGACCGGCTACCGTACCTCTCCGGCCGCTCGCGCGAGCAGATCGCGGCACTGCTGGTCCGGCACGGGCTCACGCGCGTCGGCAGCGATCCGCTGCTCGATCTGGTCGCCGCCCAGGAGCAGCGGATGACCGACGAGGGGCGTGAGCGCCGCACGCATCGGCGCTACGTCGTCTGGGGGGACGTTCCATGAAATTCGGCCTCTACAGCTCCATCGCCAGCCCGCCGCGCGGCGAGCATCTCGAGCGCGCGATCGACGAGGTGATCGCCGAGGCTCAGCTGGCCGAGACGTGCGGCTTCGACTCCTGCTTCTTCGGCGAGCACCATCAGGATCGCGACGGCTTCCTGCCCTCGCCGCTGATCGTCGCCACCGCGGTGGCGGCGCGCACGACGACGCTGCGGGTGGGCACGTCCGTCATCCTGCTGCCGCTGCACCATCCGGTGCGCATCGCCGAGGATGTCGTCACGCTCGACCTCGTCTCGAAGGGCCGTGTCGTGCTCGGCGTGGGCATCGGTTATCAGGCCGACGACTTCCGCGCGTTCAGCGTGCCGTTCGAGGATCGCATGGTCCGCTTCGAGGAGAGCGTGGAGATCGTGCGCCGCTGCTGGTCGGGCGAGCGCTTCTCGTTCCACGGCAAGCACTACACGCTGGACGACGT
>DASSLH010000083.1:0-2843 GCA_035689625.1 Candidatus Methylomirabilota bacterium
CTGGGCACCGACATCATCGTCATGGAGGAGCACGCGCGCTTCGCGCTGCCGGAGATCAACGTCGGCGTGCTCGCCGACGCCGGCACCATCAAGCTGCGCCGCCGCATCCCCTACCACGTCGCGGTGGAGTTCCTGCTGACCGGGCGCTGGATGGATGCCACCGAGGCCAAGCACTGGGGACTGGCCAACCACGTGGTACCCAAGGGCCAGGGCATGGCCAAGGCGCGCGAGATCGCCGCGCAGCTGGCCGCAGGTCCCCCGCTGCTGTTCCCGGCGATCAAGCAGCTGCTGCGCCACACCGAGATGGTGGCGGAGAACGCCGCCTTCGAGCTGCACGACAGCCTCGATGCGGTGCAGAAGGTGGTGCGCTCGGAGGACCTCAAGGAAGGCGCCACGGCCTTCGCCGAGAAGCGCCCGCCGCGCTGGAAGGGGCGCTAGCGCCGCGTCCCCACGCGGCCCGGCTCAGCCGCCGAGCGGGCGTAGCAGCGCGCGCGAGATGATGTGGCGCTGCACCTCGCTGGTGCCGTCCCAGATGCGCTCGATGCGCGCGTCGCGCCAGATGCGCTCCAGGGGCAACTCGGTCATGAGCCCCATGCCGCCGTGGATCTGCAGCGCCTCGTCCGCGACCATCGCCAGCATCTCGCTCGCCTTGAGCTTGGCGATCGCCATGTCGGTGTCGGTCGCGATCTTGTGCTCGAGCTTCCAGGCCGCCTCCAGGGTAAGCAGCTCCGCCGCGCGCAGCTCCACGGCCATGTCGGCGAGCTTGAAGGCCACGCCCTGGAACTTGCCGATCTGCTGGCCGAACTGCTCGCGGTCGACCGCCCACTGCTTGGCGCTCTCCAGCGCGCGCTCGGCGCGCCCCAGGCAGGTCGCCGCCACCTGCAGGCGCGTGGCGCCCAGCCAGGTATTCGCCACCTCGAAGCCCTTGTGCACGCTGCCGAGCACGGCGGACTTCGGCACGCGGCAGTCAGTGAACTCGAGGATGCTGTTGGTATAGCCGCGGTGCGAGACGTTGCGGTAGCCGGGGCGCACCACGAACCCCGGCGTGCCCTTGTCGATGAGGAAGGCGGTGATCAGCTTGCGCTTGCCACGCGCGGAGTCCTCCTCGCCGCTGGCGGCGAACAGGATCACGAAGTCGGCGTGGTCGGCATGGCTGATGAAGTGCTTGGTGCCGTTGATGATCCAGTGGTCGCCGTCACGCCGCGCCGCGCACGTCATCCCGCGCACGTCCGAACCCGCGTCGGGCTCTGACATCGCGAGGGCGTCGATCTTCTCGCCGCGGACGCTCGGGTACAGGTAGCGTTCCTTCTGCTCGTCGTTGCAGCCGATGAGGATCTCCGACGGCCGGCCCCAGAACAGCCCGAGGCCCATGTTCGCGCGCCCCAGCTCACGTTCGAGCAGCGTGAAGGTGACGCGGTCGAGACCGCCGCCGCCGTACTGCGTCGGAATGTTGGGCGCGTAGAAGCCGAGCTTCTGCACCTTCGTCTGAATGTCGCGGCCGACCTCACGCGGCACGGTGCCGGTCCTCTCCACCTCGGCCTCGAGCGGATAGAGCTCACGCTCCACGAACTCGCGGACTGTGTGGACGATCATCTCCTGCTCTTCGCTCAGGCCGAAGTCCATGTGTCCTCCACTCTCCTTCGTCGATACGTAGCGACGGCCGTCACCGCGGTGAGCGCGCACAGGGCGCCCGCGCTGACGAACGGCGTTACAAATCCTGCATTTTCCGCGATGCTCGCCATCACCACCGGCCCGGTCGCCCCGCCGGCGGCCCACGCGGCGTTCATCGCCGCCACGCCGATGGCCTGTGCGCTCGGCCCCGGCGCGGCCGCGTCCGCGACCATGGCGGCGGTCGGTGTCCAGAGTCCCGAAAGGACGGCCCCGGTCACCACGGAGGTGACGACCAGCGGCGCCAGCGATCCGTAAATCGGAAGCAGCGGCAGTGTGACCGCCGAGATGGCGAAGAGCACGACAGTCGGCAGAAGCCGGCCGACGCGATCGCTCAGCCGGCCGGTGAACACGTTGAGCACGGCGGCGATCAGGTAGCCGACGCCCACCATCCACGCGATCGTCACCGCGGTGCCGCCCAGCCGCGAAACCAGGAGCGGCGTCAGGGTCCACGCGGTGCCGCCCGCGACGCCGACCACGAAAAGCGCCCCGTTGCCGAGGGCGGCCTGCCGGTTGCGGAGCAGCCCGATCAGCGCCCGGACCGAGCCGCGGACGGGCTCCGCCGCGGGCGCCACGGCAGGCGCCAGCACGGCGAGCAGGGCGAGCACCACCGCCAGGGCTCCGAACACGGGCCCCCGGCCGACGTCGGCGGCCAGGGCGCCGACGAGCGGCCCGAAAACCGTGCCGAAGAGGGCGGCGCCGACGGCGGCGCCGATGACCGCGCCCCGCCGCAGCTCTGAGGTCGTGCCGGTGAGCCAGGCCAGGGCCCCGGCCCACGCGACCGCGCCGCCAAAGCCCTGGACGAACCGCGCGGCGTCGATGACCACGCCCGTAGAGGCCAGCCCGAACCCGAGCGTGGCGGCGATCAGCAGCCCGAGGCCGATGAAGGCGGTCACCCGAACCCCTGCCCGGTAGACGAGCGCGATGGACGGGATGGCGCCCGCGACCACGCCGGCCGGATAGGCGGCGACCAGGATGCCGAGCTCGGTCGTCGTGAGGTGCAGCTCCTGCGCCAGCCGCGGCACCAGCGGCGGCACGACGGCGAAGAAACCTGACTCGACGGCGAACACGCCGCCGCCGAAGAGGGTCAACCGGAACGGGCTCATGCGAGGTGGACTGTAGCGGCCGTTGCGCTAGCAGATGGTGGCTGAGACCGGCGACGCCAAGGCACGGGT
>DASSLH010000084.1:0-3746 GCA_035689625.1 Candidatus Methylomirabilota bacterium
CGAACAGATGCGGCGGGTCGACCAGCGGGCGATCCGCGAGCTGGGCATTCCCGGCGCGACGCTGATGGAGAACGCCGGCCGCGGCGCGGCCGAGCGGCTGCTGGCCGCGCGGGCGGCGCTGGGGCTGCCGCGGCGGGGCGGACGCGTGGCGATCGTGTGCGGCAAGGGGGGCAACGGCGGCGACGGCTTCGTCGTCGCCCGCTGGCTCAAGCGCGCCGGGCACCGGCCCGACGTGCTCCTGCTGGCGCGCCCCGACGAGCTGCACGGCGACGCCGCGCTCAAGCACCGCGAGATGGAGCGGCGCGGGATCCGCACGCGCGTCGTCGAGGACGCCGGCGCGCTCACGCGCGCGCTCGCCGGCGCACACGTCGTCGTGGACGCGATCCTCGGCACCGGCGCGCGCGGCGCGCCGGCTCCGCTGGCGGCGGCCGCCATCGAGCGGATCAACGCGTGCGGCCGCCCGGTGGTCGCCCTCGACATCCCCTCGGGGCTGCCGGCCGACGGCGCGCCGCCGGCGGGGCCGGTGATCCGCGCCGCGCTCACGCCGACGTTCGCGGGAATCAAGCGCGGCCTCGTCGCCGGGCCCGGCGTCGCGCTGGCCGGGCGCGTCGAGGTCGTGGACATCGGGATCCCACCCGCCGAGGTGGCGCGCGGGATCGACACCTTCGTGCTCCAGCGCGGCGACGTGGCGCGCCACTTTCCGCCGCGCCAGCGCGACGCGCCCAAGGGCGACTACGGCCACCTGCTGATCGTCGCCGGCTCGGTCGGCAAGACGGGCGCCGCCGCGCTGGCGGCCCGCGCCGCCCTGCGCGCGGGGGCGGGACTGGTGTCGGTCGCCACCGCGGCCGGTGCGCAGCCGACGGTGGCCGCGCTCGTGCTGGAGGCGATGACCGAGCCGGCGCCGGAGACCTCGGCGCACTCGCTGTCGCTGAAGGCACGCGAGCTGCTCGAGGAGCTCGCGGCGCGCCGCGACGCCGTGGCGCTGGGGCCGGGGCTCGGCCTCGACGAGGACACGCAGGCGCTGGCCCGCGCGCTCGTGCTCGAGTGCGCGCGCCCGTTCGCGGTGGACGCCGACGCGCTCACGGCGCTGGCCGGTCACCTCGAGCGCCTGCGCGGCGCGCCCGCTCCGCGCTGCCTCACGCCGCACCCCGGCGAGATGGCGCGCATGCTCGGCGTGAGCGTGGCCGAGGTGCAGCGCGACCGCATCGCGACCGTGCGCCAGTTCGCCACGGCGTGGGGCGTGCACGTCGTCCTCAAGGGCTCCACCAGCGTGCTGGGGCGGCCCGACGGCACCGTGCTGCTGAATCCCACCGGCAATCCCGGCATGGCCAGCGGCGGCACCGGCGACGTGCTCACCGGCGTGCTGGGCGCGTTCCTCGCGCGCGGGCTGGCGCCGGCCGACGCGCTGGCCTGCGCGGTCTACCTGCACGGCGCCGCCGGCGACATCGCCGCCGCCCGCGTGGGCCAGGAGTCGCTGATCGCCGGCGACGTCATCGAGGCGCTGCCGGCGGCCTTCGCGAGCCTGGCCGGTGCCGGCGACTAGCCTCACCGCCGCGACGCCCCCGGACACCGCCGCCGCCGGCGCCGCGCTCGCCCGCACGCTGGGCGCCGGCGACGTCGTGGCGCTCTATGGCGAGCTCGGCGCCGGCAAGACGTGCTTCGTGCAGGGCCTCGCGCGCGGCCTCGGCGTCACCACGCAGGCCACCAGCCCCACGTTCGTCCTCGTCAACGAGTACCGCGGCCGGCTGCCCGTGCATCACGTGGACGCCTATCGCACGGGCTCGCTCACCGAGCTCATGGACCTCGGCCTGCTCGATCTCATGGGCGGCGACGGCGTGACGATCATCGAGTGGGCGGACCGGGCGGAGCCGCTGTTGCCGTCGCGGACAGTGCGCGTGAGGATCGAGGGCCTCGGCGACGAGGCGCGCACGCTGACCATCGACGACCCCCGCGCGCCGTAGCGTCTCGATTCGTCCTCACTTGACGCCCGGCACGCCGCCGCCGTAGGAAGCGGTATGGCGATGGAGGAGTGGCCGGCGGGCGAGCGGCCGCGCGAGCGGCTGTACGCCAGCGGCGCCGACGCGCTGGCCGACGCCGAGCTGCTGGCGCTGCAGCTGGGCTCCGGCCGCCGCGGCAAGACCGCGGTGGACGTCGCCCACGAGATGCTCGCGGCCTACGGCTCGCTGGCGGGCGTCGCCGCGCGCGAGGTGGGCGAGCTGGCGCGGCGGCCGGGTGTGGGGCGCGCCAAGGCCGCGCGGCTGGCCTCGGCGTTCGAGCTCACGCGGCGCCTGCGCGCGCGCACGCCCGGCGTGCGGGTCGTGCTTTCCTCGCCGGCCGACGTCTACGCCGCCTTCGGGCCGCTCATGGAGGACCTCCGCCACGAGGTGTTCCGGCTGGCCCTGCTGGACGCCAAGAACGGCCTGCTGCGCGACCTGGTGATCTCGGAGGGCACGCTGTCGGCCAGCCTGGTGCACCCGCGCGAGGTCTTCCGGCCGGCCATCGTGGAGGCGGCCGCCTCCATCATCCTGCTGCACAACCACCCGAGCGGCGATCCCGAGCCCAGCCGGGAGGACCTCCGCCTCACGCGCCAGCTGGTCGAGTGCTCGCGGCTGATGGACCTGCGCATCCACGACCACGTGGTGATCGGCCGCGGCCGGTACGTGAGCTTCGCCGAGAAGGGTATGATCTGACCAGGAGGCGGGCATGGCCATCAGGGTGCGGAACGTGGGGCACGTCGTCCTCAAGGTGCGCGACATCGAGCGCTCGGCGCGCTTCTACCGGGACGTCCTCGGCCTCAAGGAGGTAGCCCGCGGCAACTTCGGCCGCCCGATGGCCTTCTTCTCCACCGGCGACAACCACCACGACGTGGCGGTCATGGAGGTCGGAGGCGCGGCGCCGCTGCCCCAGCCGGGCGAGGTCGGCCTCTATCACGTCGCGCTGCGCATCGGGACCACGCTGGACGAGCTGCGGGCGGCCAAGGCGCACCTGGAGGCGCACGGCTACACGAAGCTGCGGCTCACCGATCACCGCGTGAGCCAGTCCATCTACCTCGATGATCCGGACGGCAACGGCATCGAGCTCTACGTCGATGCCGATCCCGCCATCTGGCGGGAGGATCCGAGCCGCGTCGCTTCGGTCGGACCGCTGAAGCTCTGACGCGGCCCGCCGGCTAGCTCTTCGCCAGCTTCTCGATCTCCTTGCGGGACAGCGTCTGCAGGCGGGTGAGCAGGCCCTTCACCTTCCGCTCGGACGCATGGTCGGCGAGGATCAACTTCTTGGAGCGGCTGCCGTTCGCGATGTAGGCGACCCAATCGTCGAGGTTCGGGGTGCCGCGGTATGCGATGGTGACCCCGCTCATTCGCATCCGACGACGACCCTCAACCTTCGCGAGTGGCTTCCGACCCTCCATCGCGGTGTCGTCCTCTCAGCGGGTGCCGGTCGGTTTCGACCGAAGAACCAAGGTGGGAGACGGTGCGTGCACGCCGCACAACTTACGAGTGTCGAACTTTCACGTCAAGGTCTCGTTTGCGCGCGCCAAATGTGCGCTTCGCACGCGCGAGGTCGACTTCGGCCAGTGATCATCGGAAAAAAATTCTCGCCGACGCACGATGTGGACGAATCACGCGGCAATTCGTTTCCACTGCCGCGCGAGCCCGCATCAGTCCGGGCGAATTTCTCGTCTGTGGATAGCTGTGGACAAGTGGATAACCTGTGAGCAACTGCGGTCGGCGATAGCGAACCCGCCG
>DASSLH010000085.1:0-6673 GCA_035689625.1 Candidatus Methylomirabilota bacterium
GCTCGACGGCGCGCAGGCCGCCGAACCACTTCGACACGCCCTCCAACCGCAGCGCGCTGTCGCTCAACAGTGCTTACAGGCAGGGACGTCGCGGCCGTAGAGGGGCTGCTTGAGGTACTCGTCGGGCTTGTACTTCCAGAACTGGCTCACCGCCGGGTACGTCGCGATGACCGTGTTCTGCAGCCGGCCGTTCACGCGCTCGACCTTGCGGATGTAGATGTTCTGCACGGGGTTGCCCCAGGCGTCCACCGAGAGCGGCCCGCGCGCCGTGTCCTTGATGTCCACCTTGCGCAGCGCGGCCAGCAGCGCGGCGCGGTCCTCGACCTTGCCGCCGACGGCCTTGATGGCCTCGCTGATCCACCGCATGTTCGTGTAGGTCGCCTCGCTGTAGTACGAGGGGATCTTGCCGGCCCTGGCCTCGAACGCCCGGGCGAACTTCGCGTTGGCCGGGGTGTCGATCGCCTGCGAGTAGTGCAGCGCGGTGACGATCCCCAGGGCCTCGTCGCCCATCTGCGGCAGCACCGACTCGTCGGTGGTGGTGCCGCCGCCCAGCAGCGGCAGCTTGCCCTTCAGCCCGGCCTCCTCGTACTGCTTGACGAACTGGATCGCCAGGCGGCCCAGGAAGAGCGCGAACACGGCGTCGGCGTCGCGCTTGATCTGGCTGATGAATGGCGCGAAGTCGTTGGTGTTCAGCGGCGTCCACAGCTTCTGCACGATCTGCCCGCCGCCGTCCTCGAGCACCTGCTGGAAACCGCCGACGGTCTCGTAGCCGAACGCGTAGTCCATGCCGATCGTCACGACCTTGCGGTACTTCGTGTTCTTCAGCACCCAGTCGGCGAAGGCGTGCGTCGGCTGGCTCGTCGTCCACCCCGTGCGCACGATCCACCGGGCCGGCTTGCGCTGCGTGATGTCATCGGCGGCGATGACGGGGTAGGTCGCCGGGATGCCCTGGCCGTCGATGAACGGCTGCAGCGCGTAGCCGACGTTGGCGAGCAGGCCGCCGGTGAGCACGTGGACCTTGTCCTGCTCGACCAGCTTGCGCGACTTCGTGAGCGCGGTGGCCGGGTTGCCCTCGCTGTCCTCGACGATCAGCTCGACCTTGCGGCCGGCGATCTGCCGGCCGCTCTCGTCGAGGAACAGCTCGGTGCCGGCCACCATGTCCTTGCCGAGCTGGGCGAAGGGCCCGGTCAGCGGCGCCAGGAAGCCGATGCGGATCGGCCCGCCCTGGGCGGCAGGGCCGGGCGGCGCCGCCAGCGGCAGTGCGAGCGCGAGCAGCAGGGCGAGCGCGAGCACGCGGATGGACGAGCGCGTCATGGCCGTCTCCTATCTCCGGAAGGCGCCGAGCACGCCGCGCGGCGCGAAGAGAATGACCCCGATGTAGACCGAGCCGAGGATCAGCAGCCAGCGCTTGGTGTACACGCTCACGAAATTCTTCAGAAAGACGATCAGCGCGGCCCCCAGCGCGGGGCCGGCCAGGGTGCCCGGCCCGCCGAGGGCGACCATCAGCAGCGTCTCGACCGAGGTCACCAGCTGCACGTCGATCGGGCTCACGAAGCCGTTGTAGTAGGCCCAGAAGACGCCGGCGTAGCCCGCGAAGCCGCCGGCGATGACGAAGGCCAGGTACTAGTGCAGCCACACGTTGTAGCCGAGCGCGCGCATGCGCGACTCGCTCTCGCGGATGCCCATCAGCGTCATGCCGAACGGCGAGCGCACCAGCAGCCCCAGCAGCGCCCACGCCACCAGCGTGGCGACCAGCGCGAAGTAGAAGAACGGCAGCGGCGCCCCCAGGCTCCACGGCAGCGGCAGCTCGGGGCGCGGCACGCCGGCGATGCCGTTGTCGCCCTTGGTGACCGAGACCCAGCGGAAGGCCAGCCCCCACACCACCATGCCGAGCGCCAGCGTGATCATGAGGAAGTACACGCCGGTGGCGCGGATGGCGAGCAGCCCGAACACGGCGGCGGTCAGGGTGGCGGCGGCGACGCCGATCAGCAGGCAGGCGAGGAACCCGCGCTGGTAGTCGGTGGCGAGGATGCCGACGGCGTAGGCGGCCACGCCGAAGTAGGCGGCGTGGCCCAGCGAGGCCAGGCCCGTGTAGCCGAGGAGCACGTCCAGGCTCATCGCCAGCACGGCGACGATTGCCGCCTGCGTGAGCAGCGTGAGCGGATAGGCGGACAGGAACGGCGCGACCGCCGCCGCCAGGACGATCGTGGCGAGGCCTGCGAGCACGGGTCGGCTCGTGGGTGGCGTGACCATCAGCGCCCGAACAATCCGGTCGGGCGCAGGGCGAGGATGAGCGCCATCGGCGCGAACAGCGTGAAGTAGGCCAGCTCCGGGAACAGCGCCTTGCCGAAGTTGTCGAGCAGCCCCACCAGCAGGCTGCCGAGCCCACCCACGATCACGACCACGAACGCGTAGGGCAGGATCTCGAAGTCCAGCCCCGGGTACACGCCGAGGAAGCCGCCGCCGATGCCGCCGCCCAGCGCGGCCAGGAACGCGCCGAGCGCGAAGACGCCCAGCGAGACGCTCGGCACGTGGATGCCGACGCCGCCGGCCATCTCGGCGTCGTCCACGGCGGCGCGGATCATCGCGCCCACCCGCGTGCGGTCGAGCGCCAGCCACAGCAGCGCGCCGATCGCGGCGGCCAGCGCCATGATGAAGACGCGATAGCGCGGAAAGCGATAGGCGCCGACGGTGACCACGCCCTGCAGCGACGCCGGCAGCGGCAGCGAGTAGGGATCGCCACCCCAGATCAGCAGCGCGAGATCCTGGAAGATCAGCGCGAAGCCCACGGTCATCAGCACCTGGCCCAGCGTCTGGCCGCTGAGGCGGCGCAGGAACAGGCGCTCCATGCCGATGCCAACCAGCGCGATCGCCGTGGCGCCGGCCAGCAGCGCCAGCGGGAAGCTCTTCGTGCGCCAGATCACCGACAGGCCGACGTAGCCGCCGAGCAGGAAGTAGGAGCCGTGGGCGAGGTTGACGATGCGCATGACGCCGAAGATCAGCGACAGGCCGCTGGCCAGCAGGAACAGCAGCGCGCCGTAGGAGAGGCCGTTGAAGGTCTGGATGATCCAGAACTCGGCGGTCATTTCGACGGGCGGATTGTACTATAGCGGCGGGAGGGTGATTGTGAAGCTGCCGCACGAGCGTTTCGACTACTCGGCCATCGTGGACCGCCGCCCCTGGCGGCTGCCACGCGGAGCCCGCATCGCGGTGTGGACGATCGTCAACGTCGAGGAGTGGGACATCGAGAAGCCGATGGCCCGCCAGGTGCTCGGGGCCCCGCAGGGCGTGAGCACCGTGCCCGACGTCCCGAACTGGGCGTGGCACGACTACGGCATGCGCGTGGGGTTCTGGCGCATCCTCGAGGCGCTGCGCGCGCGCAAGCTGCCGGCCACCACCGCGATCAACGCCAGCGTGTGCCGCTCGTACCCACGCGTGGCCCAGGCGATGCTGGACGCCGGCTGGGAGTTCATGGGCCACGGCGTGCGCCAGGGCGCGCTGCACCTGCTGCCCGACCAGCGGGCCGCCATCCGCGAGGCCGTGGACATCGTCCAGAAGTTCACGGGCAAGAAGCCCAAGGGCTGGCTGGGGCCGGGGCTCACCGAGACGTGGGAGACGCTCGACTACCTGGCCGAGGCCGGCATCGAGTACGTTTCCGACTGGGTCAACGACGACCAGCCCTACGAGATCCGGACCACGCGCGGACCGCTCGTGTCGGTGCCGTACTCGCTCGAGCTCAACGACATCCCGATGATGATCATCCAGCACCACGAGTCGCCGGCGTGGGTGCAGCGCTGCCGCGATCAGTTCGACCGCCTCTACGCCGAGGGCGCCCGGCAGCCGCGCGTGATGGCGATCGCCGTGCACCCCTACATCCACGGCGTGCCGCACCGGATCAAGCACTTCGAGGCCGTCTACGACTACATCCGCAAGAAGAAGGGCGTCTGGTTCACGACCGGCGAGGGCATCGCGGACTGGTATCGCCAGGGCGGTGCCCGCCGCGGCTGATGCCCCTCGTCGCCGCCTTCGCCTGTCCGCACACGCCGCAGCTGCTGGTACGGCCGCCGACCGAGGATCGCGCGCTCGTGCTGCGCGTGCACGCGGCGCTGGCCGAGGTGCGGCGGCGGCTGGCGGTGACGCGGGCCGACGCCGTGGCGATCATCGGCGGCGATCACGTCGAGGGCTTCTTCCTCGACGCCGTGCCGGCGCTGGCCGTCTACGTCGGCGCCCGCGCGGCCGGCGAGTTCGGGCGCTACCGCTACGCCTTCGACGTCCACGAGCCGCTGGCCCGCGCCGTCGTCGAGCAGGGGATCGAGGCCGGCTTCGACCTCGCCTACTCGCAGGACGTCGCGCTCGACTACGCCTTCTACGTGCCGCTGCACTTCGCGATGCCGGCGCCGGCGCTGCCGATCGTGCCGCTCTACGTCAACGTCTACCTGCCGCCCCAGCCCACGCCGCGCCGCTGCCACGCCTGGGGCCGGGCGCTGCGCGCGATCCTCGACGCGCGGCCCGAGCGGGTGGCGCTGCTGGCCTCCGGCGGGCTCTCGCACTTCCCGGGCACCGACCGCTACGCCTCGCCCGACGTCGACTTCGACCGCACGCTGCTGGCCTCGCTGGCCGAGGGGCGCGGCGCCGAGACGGCGCGGCTGACCGGCGAGGAGCTGGACAAGGCGGGCAACGTCGAGCTGCGCACGTGGATCACGCTGCTGGGTGCCGTGGGCGACGCGCGGGCCGAGGTGCTCTGCTACGAGCCGTCCTGGCACCACGGCAACGCGGTGGCGGCGTGGCCGGTATGAACGCCTCGCACTATTTCTTCCCGCCCGCGTCAGCCTACGCGCTCAACCGACTGCTCTTCGCGCTCAAGTCCGACGTCGCGGTGCGCGCGCGCTACGTCGCCGAGCCGGAGGCCACGCTGCGCGCCCACGGCCTCGACGGGGCCGCGGCGGCGGCGGTCAAGGCGTTCGACCGCGACCGGCTGGTGGCGCTGGGCGCCCATCCCTACCTGGTGTTCATGGCCCAGCTCCGCCTGGGCATGGACCGCGCCCCCGGGGATTACGAGTACTTCTGAACGTGGAACGAGGAGCGACCCGGCTCCGCCGGGGCGCGACGAACGTTTGGGGGTTTGGGGGCCATCTCGGGGCCCCCCATGTCACACGGGCGCGACGACGATGTCGGTGGGCGTGCCCTTGAGGAAGCTCTCCACGTTGGCGACGGCGCGGAGGAGGCCGTCGCGGATGACCTCGGGGGTCTGGCCGGCGTTGTGCGGCGACAGCACGACGTTCGGCAGAGACAGGATGGGATCGTCGGGCTTGAGCGGCTCTTCGTGGAAGACGTCGAGGCCGGCGCCGGCGATCCGGTTCTGGCGGAGCGCGTCGAGCAGCGCCTCCCGGTCCACCAGCGCGCCGCGGCCGGTGTTGACGAGGATGGCCGACTTCTTCATCAGCGCCAGCTCGCGGCGGGTGAGGAAGCCGCGCGTCTCCGGCGTCAATCGAAGATTCAGCGACACGAAGTCGGCCTCGCGCAGGATCTGGTCCTTGCCGGCCGGGCGAGCGCCGAGGCTGCGCACGTGGGCCTCGTCGCCGCGCGCGCTCCACCCCAGCACGTCCATCCCCAGCGCCTTGCCGAGCGTGGCCACCCGGGCGCCGATGGTGCCGGTGCCGAACACGCCGAGCGTCTTGCCCAGGCACTGCGTGAGCATCTCGCGCGGCCAGGCGCCGGCGCGCATCTCGCGATCGATGCGCGGGATCTTGCGGCCGGTGGCCAGCATGAGCGCGATGGCGTGCTCGGCCACCGCGAAGGCGTTGACGCCGGGCGTGTTGGTGACCGTGATGCCGCGCCGCCCGGCCGACTCCAGGTCGATGTTGTCGGTGCCGGTGCCCCACACCGAGACCATCTTCAGCTCGCGGCAGGCGGCGAACACGCCGTCGGTGAAGCGGGCGTGCGCGCGGATGTTGATCGCCGCCCGCGCACGGCCGATGCGGCGGATCAGCTCGGTCTCCTCGTCGGCGCCGCGCGCGGTGAACACGACGACCTCGCCCAGCTTGCGGGCACGCTCGTGCGCCGCCGAGCCGTCGAAGACCGACGGGAAGTCGTCGGGAACGGCGAGGAGCGGATCGGCCACGCCTAGCTGTTCTCGGCGAACACTTGCTGGGCGCCGGCCACGCCGGCGCCGGGCTCGGCCTTGTACCCGAGGTCGCGCAGCGCCAGCTCGAGCGCCGACAGCGTCGGCAGCACGTACTGCGGGCTGGCCGTGATGCCCATGGTTCCGATGCGCAGCGTGGTCGTGCGGATCTTGTCCAGGCCGGTGCCGATGAGGATGCCGTAGCGGTCGCGCATCGTCTGCACCACCGCGCCGGTGTCGACGCCCTTGGGCGCCTTGATCGAGGACACGGTGTTGGACAGGATCGAGGGGTCGGCGAACATCTCCAGGCCCATGGCGGCGGCGCCGGCGCGCAGCGCGGCGGCGGCGACGGCGTGACGGCGGAAGCGCTGGGGCAGGCCCTCCTCGAGGATCAGCCGCACGGCCACGCGCATGGCCTCGGTCAGGTGCGTGGGGATCGACACCGGCTGGCGGCGTGGCGTGCCGTCGGGCACCTTGCCGCCGCGCGAGACGGGGATCCACCACTCCTTCCAGCGCAGCAGGTCGTAGGCGTAGGAGTGGGCCTTGCTCTTG
>DASSLH010000086.1:0-4193 GCA_035689625.1 Candidatus Methylomirabilota bacterium
GCGTAGACCGCGCTCACGCGCCCGAGTCGTGCGATCCGCGCCGCCGCAGCCTCGGCCTGCTTGCGGCCGTCGTCGGACAGGTGCAGGCCGGGCGCGCGGCCGGGCAGCAGGCGGCCCGTCGTCGGGGTCTGGCCGTGACGGACGAGAAGCACGGTGGTCGTCGGCGTGCGGCGCGGTCGGGCCATGGCTGTCACCGGACGACCCAAGACTAGCACCGCCGGCATGGAAGCCGCCCGGGTCGCCGAGATCGGCTTCTTCCGCATCCGTCTGCGCGAGATGGCCGGCGACCCGCCGCGGCCGACCGGCCGCGTGGTCGTCTTCCCGAACTCGGTCGTCTTCACCGGGTCCTTCTTCAAGGACCCGGCGGCGAGCCCGGCCGCCTAGCTCGCGAGCACGACGGTCGGGTCGGCCAGGTAGCGGTCGAACGCGATGCCGGTCAGGCGCTCGAACGCCTCGACGTAGCGCGCGCGGGTGCCGGTGACGACGTCGGCGGGCAGCTCGGGCCCGGGGTACGTCTTGCCCCAGCCGGTCTTCTCGGTGAAGTCGCGCACGAACTGCTTGTCGAACGACGGCTGCGGCCCGCCCGGCGTGTACTGATCGGCGGGCCAGAACCGCGAGGAGTCCGGCGTGAGCGCCTCGTCGCCGAGGACGAGCCGGCCCTCGCCGTCCGCGCCGAACTCGAACTTCGTGTCGGCGATGACGATGCCGCGCGCGCGCGCGTAGTCGGCGGCGAAGGTGTAGAGCGCCAGCGAGAGCCGCTCGGCCTCGGCGAAGCGCCGGGCGCCGACCAGCGTCGTGGCCTGCTCGCGCGTGATGTTCTCGTCGTGGCCGCTCTGCGCCTTCGTGGCCGGCGTGAAGATCGGCTGCGGCAAGCGGTCGGACTCGCGCAGCCCCGCCGGCAGGCGGTGGCCGCACACCTCGCCGGTGGCGCGATAGTCCTTCCAGCCGGAGCCGGCCAGGTAGCCGCGCACCACGCACTCGATCGGCAGCATCGCCAGACGCCGGCACTCGGTGGAGCGGCCGTCGGGCCGCAGCGCCAGCAGGTGATTGGGGCAGATGCCACGCGTGCGCGCGAACCAGAAGCCCGCCAGCCCGGTGAGCACGCGGCCCTTGTCGGGAATCGGCGTGGGGAGCACGACGTCGAACACCGAGATCCGGTCGGACGCGACCAGCAGCAGTCGCGCGTCGTCCAGCGCGTAGATCTCTCGCACCTTGCCGCTTGCCAGATGCACGGCGTCGGCCACGGATCGGTCTCCTTTCAGGAGCGGGGTGAGCGGCCGGCGGCGACGAGCGCGCGCAGCCGCGCCGGGGTCACGGGCACCTCGTGGATCGTCACGCCGAGGTCGGCCACGGCGTCCTCGATGGCGTTGGCGATGACGGCGGCGCCGGCGATGGCGCCGCTCTCGCCCACGCCCTTGATGCCGAGCGGGTTGATGACGGAGCGATGCTCGTCCAGCGCGACGGCCAGCGGCGGCAGGTCGTCGGCGCGCGGCAGCGCGTAGTCCATGAAGCTGCCGGTCACCAGCTGTCCCTCGTCGTCGTAGACGATCGCCTCGAGCAGGCCGGCCGCCAGGCCCTGCACGGCGCCGCCCTGCAGCTGGCCCTCGACGATGGCCGGGTTGATGGCGCGGCCGGGATCGTGAACGATCGCGTAGGCGGCCAGGCGCGTGGCGCCGGTCTCCACGTCCACCTCGACGGCGGCGGCGTGGGCGCCGAACGCCCACGTCACGGTGTCGGGATAGAAGTACGTGCAGGCGTTCAGCGTGGGATCGGGCCCGCCGCGCAGCGCCTTCGACTTGACGGCGGCGTGCGCGAGGCGGCCGAGCGGCAGCGCGCGATCGGGCATGCCTGCCACGAACGCGCGGCTGGCCTCGATGCGCACGTCCTGGGGCGCGCACTCCAGCAGCTCGGCGGCCACGCGGGCCGCCTTGGCCCGCACCTCGCGGGCGGCGCCGGCCACGGCGGGCCCGGCGTTGGCCGCCACGCGGCTGCCGCCGGTGCCCATGCCGATCGTGAAGCGCTCGGTGTCGCCGCCGACGACCGTGACGTCCTCGTAGCGGGCGCCCAGCTCGCCGGCGGCCACCTGCGCCAGCGTCGTGGCATGGCCCTGGCCCTGCGCGGCGACGCCGATCATCACGTACACCGCGCCGCCGGGATCCACGCGCACGGTGGCGCCCTCGTAGGGCCCGAGCCCGGTGCCCTGGGCGTAGCAGGCCACGCCGACGCCGATGCGGCGGGCACCGTTCGTCGACGCCTTCTGGCGGCGTCGCCAGCCGTCGTAGTCGAGCAGCGTCAGCACGCGCTCGAACGCGGCGGGGAAATCGCCGGGGTCGTAGGCGACCTGGACGCCGTCCTTGTAGGTGATCCCGGGCCGGTAGGGCATCTCCCGGGGCTGGATCAGGTTGCGGCGCCGCAGCTCGGCGGGATCGAGCCCGAGCCTGCGCGCGCCGAGGTCCATCAACCGCTCCATGACGAACACGGCCTCGGGCCGGCCGGCCGCGCGATAGGCGGCGTTGAACATCTTCGTCGTGACCACGCTCCGGCCGGCGCCGCGGTAGGCGGGCACGCGATACGGCCCCGGCATGTGGTTGACGGTGTTCGCGGTGAGGCCGTCGCCCTGCGCGGGATAGGCGCCGACGTCGGCGACGAACGAGGTCTCGAGCGCGACGATGCGGCCCTCGCGCGTGAGCCCCAGCCGCGCCTCGTGCGCCTGCTCGCGGTCGTGGCCGAGCGCCATGAAGTCCTCGCGCCGGCTCTCGATCCACTTGACGGGCCGGCCCAGGCGGAGCGCCGCGGCGGCGACGAGGATCTCGTCGGGATAGATGTCGCCCTTGGGGCCGAACGCGCCGCCGACGTCGGGCACGAGCACGCGGACGGACTCGGCCGGCAGCGCCAGCGTGACGGCGATGGCGTCGCGGAGGCGGTAGGGATTCTGGATGGAGGCGTAGATCGTCAGCGTGCCGGACTCCGGATCGCGCCAGGCGATCGCGCCGCGCGTCTCGATGGGCGCCGCCGCCAGCCGCGGATGGCGGAAGCGCCCGCCGACGGTGATCTCCGCGCGCGCGAACGCCGCCTCGGCGTCGCCGATCTTCGCGGCGACCGGCAGCGTGGCGTTGTCGGTCCAGCCCTCGTGCAGCGGCGCGCCGGGGCGCTGGGCGGCCTCCAGCGTGGCCAGCGGCGGCAGCGGCACATAGTCCACGCCCACCGCGTCGAGCGCGTCCTGCAGTCGCGGCGCGTCCTCGGCGACGACGACGGCGATCGGCTCGCCGACGTAGCGCACGCGCTCGGCGGCGAGCAGCGGCACCGCGAATGGCTTGCCCTTGGGGCTGCCGCCCCACGCCGCTGGCACCACGCGCCCGAGGCCGGCGAGATCCGCCGCGCCCCAGGCCGCGAGCACGCCCGGGCGCTTGCGGACCGTCTTCAGATCGACGGCGCGCAGGCGCGCGTGAGCGTGCACGCTGCGCACGACGCCGAGGCGGACCGTCCCCGGCCGCGTGATGTCGTCGACGTAACGCCCGGCTCCGGTGAGAAGCCGGACATCCTCTTTTCGTTTCGGCGACGCGCCGAGCACTTTTTTAAGACAGGGGGGAGCGACCGCCGCTCCCCCCCGTCACCCCCCCAGCGGGAACTCGTGAGGCCGATCCGAGCGCGTGTCCGAACACGGTCGGCGTGTCGTCACCGTCGCACTGCCGTCCGGTCGTCAACGCGCCCGACATGCTCAGCCGATGTGCTGGTGGAAGAAGTCGATGGTGCGTTGGCGGGCGAGCTTGGCGCTGTCGGCGTGGAACGAGGCGCGCTCGTCGCAGGCGAAGCCGTGGCCAGCCGGGTAGATGTGCATGGGGATCTTCGGGTGCGCGGCCTTGATGCGATCCCAGTGGTCCTTGGGGATCGACTGGTCCGTCTCGCCGAAGTGGAAGATGACCGGGCACTTCGGCTGCTCGCCGGCCGCGTCGGCCACGCCGCCGCCGTAGAAGGACGCCGCCGCCACCACGCCGTCGATGCGCGTGGCCGCCAGCCAGGCCACGGTGCCGCCGAAGCAGTAGCCGACCACCCCGACCTTGAGGCCGGCCTTCTGCAGCTCCTTGACCGCCGCCTTCACGTCCTTGACGGCGTCCTCGATCTGCAGCTTGCCGCGCACCATGCGGCCGCGCTCGATGTCGGCCGGCTGGTAGCCCGTCTCGAAGCCGCGCTCC
>DASSLH010000087.1:0-3786 GCA_035689625.1 Candidatus Methylomirabilota bacterium
TTCCGCGCGCTCGGCGAGGCCGACCTCGGCGAGGCGCTGCGCCGCCGCCGCCAGCGGCGCCGGCGCCCCGGCCAGCTCCAGCGGCACCGCGACGTTCTCGACGGCGGTCAGCGTGGGGATCAGGTGATAGGACTGGAAGACGAAGCCGAGCGTGCGGCGCCGGAAGCGCGCCAGCTCGGCCTCGCCGAGCGCGGTGACCTCGACGCCGTCCACCGTGATGGATCCCGCGCTCGGCGTGTCGAGGCCGGCGATGAGGCCCAGCAGCGTCGACTTGCCGCTGCCCGAGGGCCCGGTGACCGCGACGACCTCGCCGGCCGCCACGTCGAGGCTGACGCCGTCGAGGATCGTCAGCGCGCGCCCGCCGCTCGGCAGCCGCAGCGTGAGATCGCGGACGCGGATCATCATCACGCCATACTACACTTCGCTCATGCGCGTCCTCGGCGCCTGGCTGCACTGCGCGTGGCTGCCGGCGGCGCTCGGGCTGGTCGCGCTGGCGGCGATGCCGGCGCGCGCCGACGAGCGTGTGATCGTCACGCTCGGCGACAGCCTCACCGCCGGGCTCGGCGTCGCCGCCGACGAGGCGTACCCTGCCCTGCTGCAGGCGCGCCTGCAGCGCGAGGGGCTGCCCTACCGCGTGGTCAACGCCGGCGTCAGCGGCGACACCACGGCCGGCGGGCGGCGGCGGCTCGACTGGGTGCTGCGCGCCCATCCGGAGATCGTCATCGTCGCGCTCGGCGCCAACGACGGCCTGCGCGGGCTGCCGGTCCCCGCGATGCGCGACAACCTGGTCGCGATCGTCGAGCGGCTGCGCGGCGCCGGCGTCCGCGTGCTGCTGGCCGGCATGCGGCTGCCGCCCAACTACGGCGCCGCCTACACGCGCGAGTTCGCTGACGCCTTCGCCGCGGTCGCCCGCCGGACCTCGGTCGCCTTCCTGCCCTTTCTGCTGGCGGGCGTGGCCGGCGAGCCCGCCCTGAACCAGCCCGACGGCATCCATCCCAATGCCGCCGGCCAGCGGGTGGTGGCCGACACGCTGTGGCGGGCGCTACAGCCCTTGCTCGGGAAGCATCAAGCGAGGGCGCCGGCGCCCGTGCCGAAGCGCCCGACCATGCCAGCCGGACATGGCCGATCGCCCGAGAACGGCCCGCAAGCGAGTGAAATCATGGCGGTCCTCCTTGGCACCCGGGGTGCATTGCTTGGCCTCCGATTTCTCGGCTAGACTGCCGACACCGGAGGGGTCTCATGGGGCTTCTGAGGAACGAGCGCGGCGTGGCGCTGCCGATGGCGCTGATCACGCTGGTCCTGCTGACGACGCTGATGCTCGCGTTCGCGGTGCTCTCGCAGACCGAGCCGGTGATCGCGGCCAACCAGCTGCGCGTGAGCCAGGCGCGGTCGCTCGCGGAAAGCGGGTTCGAGTACGGCGTCTGGGCGCTGTCCGTCGGGAACAGCGTCGCTCCGCCGGCCGGCACGATCGCCAACCCGATGCCGAGCAGCCCGGCGCCGGCGCCGTTCAACGGCACCACGTTCGTCACGCTGGGCGGCACGGGCGGCTTCCTCGTCACGGTCATCAACGATCCGGCCGGTGACCCGAACGTCCGCCGGATCACCGCGACGGGCTGGACCCCGACGAACAGCGTGATCGACACCCACACCAAGGCCCACCGGACGATTCGGGCCGACGTCGTCGTGATTCCCAGCCTGGCGCTGAACGCTCCCTGCGCGCTGTGCGTGAAGGGCGAGCTCAGCGTCGGCGGCCACGCGAGCATCAACGGCACGAACAACAACAGCAAGTGCGGCGGGAATAACAAGGCGGGGACGTATACGCTCGGCCAGACGGACACCAGCGGCTCGGCGTCGATCACCGGCGGCTCGGCGGCCTCGTACCCGGGCTGCGCCGCGCCCTGCGGCGTCGCCCAGAACCAGCCGTCGAGCACCTTCGACAAGTTCACGTACAGCAGTACCGACCTGACCGCGCTCAAGCTGCTGGCCCAGAAGAACGGCACCTACTTCGGGCCCGGCTACTCGGGCGCCACCGACGCCAGCGGCCACGCGGTGGCCGGCACCTACACCGGCAGCCTCTCGTTCAACTCCAGCAACAAGGTCGCCAATGGCATCGTGTTCATCGACACGACCGACGGCGTGAACCTCGACCCGAGCGGGACGAACACGAACACGCTGGCGAGCCTGGACATCCACGGCAATCCGTTCGTCGCCGGCGACTTCACGGGCATGCTCGTCGTGAACGGCTCGCTGAGCATCTCGGGCAACATGAAGATGAACGGGGTCGTGTACGCCGTCAACGACCTGACCTACCAGGGCACCGGGACCGGCGGCATCTACGGGCTGGCCGTGTCCCAGAACATCCGCGACACGTCGGCCACCAGCATCGACACCGAGACGGGCGGTAACTCGCTGGTCAACTTCGACTGCGACAAGGCGAGCCTGCAGAACCTGATCCCGCCGGGCTTCGTGCTGGTGCCCGGCAGCTACCGGGAGCTCTCCGACTAGCGCCGCCGCGCGCGGCGGCCGCGATTATTCCGGCCGGTTCCGCGCCGCCTCTCCGTAGCATGGAGGGATGAGACTCGCGGCCTCCCTGCTCGGCCTGGCGCTGGCCTGCGCGGCCTGCGCGACCGTGCCCGACCGCGCCTACTTCCCGCCGCCCGGCCGCGAGGAGACGCGCCTGCTGGCCGGCGTCCTCTACCGCGTCGCCAGCGCCGCCGGCGACGATCCTGCCCGCTACTCCTTCGCCCTCGTCGGCACCCGCGACGTGAGCGCGTTCACCGCCGAGGACGCGACGTTCTACTTCTCGGAGGGCCTCGCGCACCAGCCGCCGCCGGTCGTGGACGCGCTGGTCGCGCACGAGGTCGCCCACGAGCTGCTGGGCCATCGCGGCCAGCGCCGCGCGCTGTCACTGGGGCTGTCGGCCGGCTTCACCGTGCTCGGCGTGGCGGTGCCGGGCGCCAGCCTGCTCGACCTGGTCGTGAACCCGCTGATCATCCGCGCCTACACGCGTGACCAGGAGATAGCCGCCGATCTCAAGGCCGCCGACCTGCTCGGCCTCATGGCGTACCCGACGCCGCGGCGCACGCTGGCCGACGCGCTGCGCGCGGCGACCAAGGTGAATGGCCCGCCGCCGGGCGGCTGGCTGGCGACGGAGCCGGCGCTGGAGGAGCGGCTGGCGGCGCTGGAGCCGCTGGAGCCGCTCAGCGAGCTGGCGGGGAGGCCGACGACGCCGACGCGGCGCTAGCGTCGCTCGCCGCGCCGTACACCCGGCGGTACTCGTCCCAGGACAGCATCACGCGCTTGACGTACAGGCGCGTCTCGTCGAAGGGGATCTGCTCCACGAATGCTTCCAGGTCGCTCGTGCGGCGGGCCTGCCACCACTGGCGCACGCGGGCGGGGCCGGCGTTGTAGGCGGCCAGCGCGAGCCGCGGGTCCTTGAACTCCTGCAGCAGCCCGGCCAGGAACGCGGCGCCGATGTCGAGGTTCGTGCGCGGGTCGTCGAGCAGCTCGCCGCCGGCGAAGGCCAGTCCGCGCACCGCCGCCATCGGCCGCGCCGTCGAGGGCTGCAGCTGCATGAGTCCGCGGGCGCCGGTGCGCGAGAGCGCCTGCGGATAGTAGGAGGACTCCTCGCGCACGACGGCGGCCACGAGGAACGGATCGAGACCGCTGCGGTTCGCCGCCTGCACGACGTCGTCGCGCCAGCCGAACGGGTAGAGCATCTGCCAGAACGCCGCCGGCAGCGCGGGGTCGTCGCTGGCCGCCAGCAGCGCGAAGTGACGGCGGAAG